>JAESUV010000194.1 GCA_016762975.1 Gammaproteobacteria bacterium
AATCATGTCCCATATGCTTAACAGTAAGTTAATACCCGAGTTCAACCATCTTTTAATGGATAAAGTGCTGGAATCTTACTGTGAGTGGTTAAAGTCAGATCTAGACCTAGATTTTGGCATTACCGTCGGCATGGATAAGTCGAACTTGACGGACCCAGACTGGCCAGACCGTATGATCAATATCGTCGACAAGTGGCACGTACCTCACAACCGCATCACTTTAGCCATTGAACAGCATGCCATGAAAGAGGCCAGTGGCTTGGCGCTAGGCGCGTTAACGCGACTTCGAATAAGTGGATTTAGTATTGCGCTTGATTCTATGGGAACTGACATTGAAGAACTCGACCATCTGCTGCATATTCCCTTCAGCGAACTCAGACTGAAAAGAATCCTTGTTAATCAGATAGGCAAGAACATGGAAGCCGAGTTTAATGTTAGCACGCTGATTTCCATGGCAGAAAAACGGAAAATACAGACTTGCGCCGTTGGTGTAAAAACTCCCGAGGCTTTTACCTATCTTCAAGACTGTGGATGCACTACCGCTACCGGCAGTTTATTCGGAAAGTCTCTGCCCGTTACGCATGTAGAAAAATTTGTTCGAGGCATAGCCCCTTAACGAATAGGCTAGGGAATGTACGGCAAAAAAAGGACACATTCATTTTCCTTAGAAAACAGATCTGTCCTTTTTTTACTCGCTTAATCCAACAACCCTAATTCACTACCCTAATTAGCTCTCCCAATTAGCTCCCCGGCGAAAATCGCCCTCTTAATGAACCTTAAGAGAGAATCCCTGTCTGTTTACACAAAGAAATGAGATCAGAGTAAATATCCAGCACTTCATGCCCCCGCGGTCTCTCCTAGTGGGCGTTTCTCTCGTCGTTCTAGATTTTATAAGTGAAAGACAGCGCGTATGAATAACTGGTGGTAAATTGCAGAGCGCCGTCTAATTCACGGTACACCGGAAGGCGCCCAGACAAACCCAGCGTGAGATCATCGTTCACGCTGTAATTTATCGCCGGTACAAAATCCACCCATTCACCGCCTGTGTTTGGTATCGCGCCACCAAATCGTGTATCGGAATTGGTGGTGCGATAACGCACTCCGGCCGAATATCCAAAGCGAGTCGTTGGACTATGGGAGATGCCAATTGCAATATTGAACTCATCGCCAAATGTGTAACTGCGGTCGTTCTCGTCGTCATTGAACGTGTAGTTGGCAGAGGTGTTGAGAGTTAGGGTCGACGCTTGATTAAAAGCATAGGAGTGACTCGCCCAAGCGATAGCGCCGACCGTACCTACGCTGGGTTGCATGTCTTCCGAGAGGGTGAAAAATGCACCCGTGGCATCGTCTTTGCCCACGGGCAAACGCGCACCGAAGCCCAGGCTAAGTTCATGTCGCGAAAAAGGAGTAATGTACAAAGGTGTATAGCGAAACAACAGTACACCATCGCCCAGACCCGAAGAGGTTTGTTCCCCCACAATACTCAGGCCCACAGTGCGGCTGTGCTCTATATAGGAGATCAGGCCTAAGACGCTCCAACGCTCGCTAATCCCATAATTAACAGACAAGACCTGAGAGAGGGACGAACGACTGCGATTCGTCTCATCGCGAATCTCAGTGCTTCCCCGCACTAGATCAGACATCTCGTGGAACTCGCTGGTGAGGCTAAAAAACAAATCACCTTTTTCAGCAGAAGACGCATCCAACGAACTCAATAGCGGCGCACCTGCACAACTGCAAGTAGCCGCTTCGGTGTTGTGCATGGACAACGATGAAACAACTACGCAGATACTAGCCAATAGCAGTTTCATTGATGCATCTCTGCGCCCGGGAAAAATGCTGACCAAGCGAACCAGTAGGCAATATAGGAATTCGTCTTAGCCAGCGCAGTACCAGCACGAGGCCCACTGACTGCATTGCCGAAGACATCCCATGCACTTCCTTCGTTGTCGATCATAACTATAGGTAATTGGTCCTGAACGGGACTAAAGTCCAGAGTCGTGCAATCTTCTAACTGCCGATTAAAGATAACTCCCAGATTTTTCCCTAAGGAAGCCACCGCCACAACATCCAATTCACCGACCGTATCGTTGATAACGGAAACACCAAACCCAAAGCTTCGAATTGGATAGACCTTGGATGCGTCCCCCACGTTAATGCCAAGCACTCGCGCTTTTGGGTGCAGACGAGAATCGAGATTAGCCGCTGGAAACAGGGTTCTCGAACTGGTGTTGTAGCCCTCGTAAGGTGATTCGAGGTAGTCACGGGTAAACCCCGTATCAGTAGTCATAACGAAACTGTTAGGGTACATCTCTTTCCATGTTTCCCAACTTGTTTCAACAACTTGTAAGCGCTCTGGAATCGCTAGTGCTTGAGGGCCACCAATGGACTGCTCCAACATTTGTGACCAGATGCTTAATGATTCGCGATCGAAAAGTACTTGGTTGGAATTGTATAGCAGCGAGGTCACACCAAAAGTCGGATCTACCACACCCATAGCACCTTTCCAAAGCATGGCGGAGCCGGTAAGCGGGCAATAGGTTATGGAGTAAGATTCGCTAGCACCCTCTACAACAAACCGATCATTCACTACTTCATGCCAATCTAAAATCCTGTGAGGGTAGGCTCGTACCTGATCTCCTATTTTTACACCCACGACCATATCGCCATCTAACAATTCTGTCTGTGTACTCGGATGATTGAACCTAGGATCAGAGATAGCAGGAATGCCATCAAATCCTGCGCCACCATCGAGAATTTCAGAAGGCGGCACAAGGAAACCGTCGGAGTTTAATTGAGGATTATTCGGCCCGTGGCTTGGGTCTGGTTCGGGACGCTGGCAAGACGGAGACTGATCTTCGCTGGAAAGTAATACCACATCTTGTAGCACCAGAGTCTCAGCAGTGAGCACAGTCAAATTTACGCGATACCTCACACCTCCAACAAGAACCTGCGGAATCTCCAAATTGCTGCCATCGAAAATAGCTAGGTCTGTAAAACCAGCAGCCAAGACAAGCTTGCTTTCAACAAACCGTAACTGCAATGGGTCTGTGCCTTGTTGAATTTCCAGAACGATTTCAAGAGTTTCATTCCCTAAAGTTACTGCAGGGATAGTAAGCAGATTGCCATTAATGGTAGCGGGTTGTGCCCACAGCCCCTGACTGCCTATTAGTATAAATGTAGCTAACAGCAGTGTTAATATTCTAGGTTTTTTAAAAAGCTTCACACTTTCTCCCGTACTAATTCGAACCTACACCATTCTGTGTGACTTTCTGTCCACGCATACTTGAGAGTAAGACCGTCTGATGCGGAAAGGTCTTTCAGAGCCTAGTTTAATTAAGTTTTCTCAATAGCAGGAATCGAACAACAAGGCGTGCCTGGCAGTTGATTTATATGTGCTATTTCACCTGGTAGTCGTATTGCCCTCCTTCAAGACAGGCGTGGCGGTATTGACAAGCTTCCCCCTGCAGCAGGAAAGAGATAATCTATCCCTACCAGCAACAATAAGAAGGACATCCGATGCTAAAAACTGGCAACCAAGCACCACGTTTCGAATTATCTAAAATAGACGGCAACTTCATTTCACTTAGCCGTGAAATCAATGAACACCGTAGCGTCCTGCTGATTTTTCTCAGACATTTAGGCTGACTGCCCTGCCGAGAGCATGTGGCACAGTTGTGCCAACGTCAGCAGGATCTGGATCGACTCAAAGTAAGGGTGTTAATTATTTCCTTCAGCGCCCCAGCCTTCGCGCGCGCATGGCTGGAAGAGACGAATGCGCCATTTTCTCTGTTACTGGACGAAAACAGAGACGTCTATCAAAAATACGGACTCGAACGTTCTTTCCTGCGCTCATGGAGTCCCAAAACTATTTGGTACTATCTTCTTAACTGGAAGGCCAGACCCAAAAGCAAGCTACCAGACGACCTCAATCAGTTGGGCGGAGACTATATCGTAGATGCCCAAGGGATATTACGTTTCGTATACCCCAGTTATGAACCTGTTGATCGTCCGTCAATGAACCAGCTGTTTTCAGTTCTTGAATCATGCTAATGCTTGAATAGCATATCGAGAACACAGTATCTGGCGATCAAAGAATCAGAGTGATTTGAACACCTTATTTTAAAATATAGGCGGCCTTCTTACGGGCAAATAACCTTAAACCACCATTGATTTATTGAGGAAATTGTCACGACAATGCTGTCGCTGAAAGCTTCTTTACCACCTTTAAAAACACGTAACTGAAAGGAGTAGCTACTCAACAATCGACGGTGTCAGTCCTGAGACATTTGAGCGACAATCATTGTACTTAAAATTTTCAAGTAACAGTCCTTAGGTGTGACGCCTACTTGTCTACAAGGACTGAAATGTCAAATGTACGGATCATGGTTCTGACATCGCTGGCAATGCTTGCCTTTGCTGGCAATTCTCTGCTGTGCCGCATTGCGCTGACACAAACGCACATTGACGCGGCAAGTTTTACAACAATCAGACTTACCTCCGGTGCAGTTATGCTTTGGGTGGTAATCCAACTGAGGAGCGGCACTTACAATGGCCGGGGCAATTGGTGGTCTGCTCTTGCCTTGTTCTTCTACGCCGCTGGTTTTTCATTTGCCTATGTTGGTTTGCCAGCGGCCTCTGGAGCGCTGCTGCTCTTTGGAGCCGTTCAGGCGACAATGATCGGTTATGGTATCTGGGCCGGTGAACATCTACTTCAACGACAAGTCATTGGCCTTCTATTTGCATTTGGGGGCATTGTGGGGCTATTGCTGCCAAGTCTCTCAGCACCACCCCTGTCTTACTCTTTGCTAATGGTGAGTGCCGGGGTAGCGTGGGGCATCTATTCCTTGCGCGGGAAAGGCGCAGGTGACCCTACTTGTGTAACGGCTGGAAATTTTCTTCGCGCCGCTTCTATCGCAGTAGTAGTGAATGCGCTAATGCTTAAAGATATCTCTTTGGATGTTGCCGGATTTTGGCTTGCGGTTTCATCCGGAGCGCTCACTTCAGGGTTGGGATATGCCATATGGTACTCTGCATTACCGGCGCTTAAGGCTACGGATGCCGCGGCAGTTCAGCTATCTGTTCCGATCCTCGCCTCATTAGGTGGTATCGTTTTTCTTGGCGAGAACATAACTTTGAGATTGGCACTGACGTCCGTTGCAATTCTTGGTGGAATAGCTCTGGTTATTTTAACGAAACAACATCCCCCAGAAAAACCACAAAATTAACTCTGCACTTCCCTCATAAGCACTCGGTTATTAAACTTGAACGCCCATTTTCACTATCAGCGAACCCTCCGTATATATCACCTTGGCTTCCACAGGTACTCGCTTGGCCGAGGGAAAGAAAACGAACCATTATTCGGTCGTCTGTACGAATGAATCAGAGTTATGAAGATGGGAACAAATCGCGCTTACAATTCCATAAAATTCACGCCCTTAATACTTCCAGTGGGCGCGTTGCTGTCTCTTTTTGGCTACACCTATGCCCAGCAGAATCAGGTATCAATTGACCTGAATCAACTGAGCTGGGCTGAACGTCAGTTTAGAGGAAACACTGACTACCGGTTTGTCGAAGAAGACAAGCAATTGATTATAGCCTCAGAAGCGAACGGGACAGCAAGTGCGCTTTATCAGGAAATCGATTTAGACTTGAATGAATTCCCGATATTGCATTGGTCATGGCAGGTGGATATGAGCGAGTTTTCAACACCCACAAACACTGATGAGACAAGCCGTGCTGGTGACGATTTCGCTGCGAGAATTTATGTAGTACGCCGGGGAGGGCTCAAGTTCTGGAAAACTCGTGCCATAAACTATGTTTGGTCCCGATCGCTAGCAATCGACCAGCGTTGGAACAATCCCTACTCCAATGGCAACCAGGTTATGTGGGCCGTAAGCAGCGGCGAAAGTGATGTATGGGTAAGCAATTCGCGTAACATACGCGAAGACTGGAAAGTTGCATTCAATGAAGATATTTCTTCACTGGATGGATTGGCGCTGATGACCGACGCGGACAATACCGGGCTTGTTGCACGCGCCAAATTTAAAAATATCTATTTCGAAGACCGATGAGAATAATCGATAGATTTAGCGCTTTATATTTAACATGCAATTGCATGTAGGTAGATTTAAGCTCAAATGCTTCATTCGACATTACGTACAAATACTGGCTCTTGGGTTCGGCACATTACCACTTACTGTGCAGACTCGAAGCCATCTCGAACAAATAGTGAATTTACTCGAAAAAACAGCTAAAGACATGTCAAAAGCGGAGTAGTACCCACTGGCGTGGCCCATAATAACCGAACAGTAATTTTATTCGACGTGCGTACGGAAAAGGAATTTTCAGTCAACCATCTAGCCAGAGCGATTAGACTGAACCCAGAAACTAACCCTCGAGACTTCCTTCGCAAGTATGTAAATTTATATTTACCGGGCGCTGAAAAAATATAATCGTGCGAAAGCCTCAAGTGTCTTGGATATCGGGTTGTGTAGAGGGGGTCAGAGCCTGAGATATCCCCACAAATTCTAACAGCATAATACAGCCTCGGCATTTACTTTGACTTTAAGGAGCGAGGCAATGACCTCCTTGTCAGGCA
>JAESUV010000195.1 GCA_016762975.1 Gammaproteobacteria bacterium
ACTATGAAGAATCAAATACCCCTGTCTGTACTGGATCAATCACCCGTCAAGGCTGGGTCAAATCCCGCTGCCGCGTTACAAGAAACTATCGAGCTAGCCAGTCTTTGTGACCAACTCGGCTATCACCGTTACTGGGTAGCTGAGCATCACGCCTCAGATGCGCTTGCCGGCTGTTCACCCGAGGTATTACTCGGAAGGCTAGGCGCAGAAACCAAGCAGATACGACTTGGTTCTGGTGGCGTCATGCTGCCCTATTACAGCCCGTATAAGGTCGCCGAAAACTTTAAAATTCTACAAACCCTGTATCCCGACCGAATGGATCTGGGCGTGGGCCGGGCGCCCGGCACCGATCCCTTCACGGCGTCTGCGCTTCGTTACGGCTCTCGTGTTGGCGCAGAACATTTTCCAAATATGGTTGCCGACCTGCAAGCGCTACTCAATGACAGCGATCCGCGCACACCGGGGATGGAAAAAGCACGCGCCTTTCCGACGGTTACAACGCCGCCAGAAATGTGGATGCTGGGCTCGAGTGAAGACAGCGCCGTGTTGGCAGCGCAGACTGGCCTACCCTACAACTTCGCGTATTTTATCAATCCCGATATACGCCCGGATATCTTCGACATCTATCGTGAGCGTTTTAACGCGGGGCCGAATTTAGACGCACCGTGGACCTGCCTTACCTTATTCAGCATCACTGCCGACACCGAAGAAGAGGCCATGCGCTTATCTCGCAGTCGCGACCTCTGGTACTGCCGCTTACTACAGGGCAATCCAGGGCCCTTCCCTAGTGTGCAGGAAGCGCTGGACTACCCTTACTCACCCGCTGAACTACGAACGCTCGAAGAAAACAGAGGAAAACGTGCCGTCGGCACAGCCGAGCAGGTGAAAGAGAAGCTGCTAAGCCTAGCTGAGCAGTTTCAAGCCGACGAAATCATGTTAGTAACAATCACTCACGATACCGAAGCGAGGCGCCGCTCTTACGAGTTGCTAGCCGACATCTGGTAGACAGTGATTCCGGCTCACTTGATTTAGAGAGAAGCATGAATACATAGACTCTATGTCCACGAGATATTATTCTGACGCAAAGAAGTGATAAACAATAAAAGGGAACAAGCTCCATGATACGCCTATACGCTTTTCTACTCGTGTTAACACTAGCCTCTTCAGCCCAAGCGCAACTGGCCACACCGAACCCCGCCGGACTGACCTACGGTCATGTTCATTTAAATGTTGTGGACATAGATCGGCACAAAGAGATTTGGGTCGAGCACTTCAATGGTGTCGTTGTGGAGAAGGGACCGCTAACAGCCGTTCGCCTACCGAATATGCTCGTTGCGTTGACGGAAAAGGAACCGACTGTGGCGATGCAGGAAACCATAATGGATCATTTTGGTTTTAAGGTACGCAATATGGATACCTTTCTCGCTAAATGGCGCGCAGATGGCCTGGAAGTCGGCCGAGTTTTTATTGGTGCTGAGGGGCAAACCAATGCCTACATCATGTTACCTGGCAATGTGTATGTTGAGATGCAGGAAGATCAAGGGCTGTCCGAGGAGATCACCGGCTACCATATACATTTCATCTCACCCGACTATGAAGAGATGCTCGCCTGGTACACTGATATTTTCTCACTCGAAGTTAAGCCTCGCGGTTCAATTCAGACCACGACAAATGCACCAGGCATGAACATCAGTTTTGGCAATTCAAATTCTCCCAGACTGCCAACCCGTGGCGCTGCACTGGACCACATCGGTTTCGAATTCGATGACCTTGAGGCTTTTTGCAAGGAACTCGAAGCAAAGGGCATTGTATTCGATGTGCCGTTTCGGGACATTCCGGCGATAGGTTTGAAGATTGCCTTTATCACAGATCCTTGGGGAGGGTATATCGAGCTAACCGAAGGTTATGACGAATTTTAGTAAGTTATAAATCGAGCAATTAGGGTTCTGGTATGAAGCGTCGGCAATTTCTTTCCGGTCTATCTTCTAGCGCTGCCGCGCTGGCTTCTCTATCACTGCCCGGCGTTGCCTTGGCCCAAAATGAGCGCCCGCGCATTACCGATATTCGCGTACATAGGCTGCGCACTCTCGGTGAGACTGGAATCATGGAGTCGGCGTGGGCGCCAGGACGCCCCTACATGCGCCGAATCGGCGGCGGTAGCTTCACAGAGATATTAACGGATCAGGGAATCACTGGCATCGCGCCGGGCATGAATCCCGCCGGCATCAATCGCATGAAACAACTACTGATCGGCCAGGATCCCTTCGACAACGAGACGCTCGGTCACCAGATGCGCTACACGAATGGCGCGGCGAATAACTGGCGCGATGTTGGCTGCATCGAGATCGCTCTCTGGGATATCGTCGGCAAGGTAACAGGTCAGCCACTTTACAAGTTATGGGGCGCGCAGAAGGACAAGGTGCCTGCATACGCCAGCATGATTCAGCTGTCTACGCCGGAAGAACGCGCAGAGACGGCGGCCAAGCTTAAGGCGGAGGGCTGGAAGGGAATAAAGATCCGCCTGCATCATCTCGACATGAAGGAAGATATTCGAACCATCGAGCTAGTAAGAGATGCGGTCGGTGATGACTTTACGATAATGACCGATGCCAATCAGGCTCAGTCCAGCGGCATCTGGCAACCAGGAGTACAGTGGGATTTTACTCGCGCACTGGACACCGCTAGAGCGTTAAAAGACCTAGACGTGTACTGGTTGGAAGAACCACTCAGGCGCTATGACTTCGATGGCTTAAGCGAGTTGAATCGGATGGTAGACATTCCTCTAGCGGGCGGCGAAAACAATCAGGGTGTACAGGAATTTCAATGGATTCTAGAGCGCGGAGTCTACGATATACTGCAGCCCGAAATCCTTGTGACTGAGGGCGTGCAGGGCCTGCGCGCCGTTGCGGCCCTAGCTCTAGCGAACCACAAGCTGGTTATTCCACATCACGGTGGCGGCCAGCTCGGCACGATAGCCCAGCTGCACATGATTGGCACATGGCCGCACTGTCCCTGGATTGAGATTATGAACGACCCACCCATCTCACCCTATACGAATGGCTTCGCCGTCATGGAGAATCCACCAACGGTAGATAGTGAGGGGTTCATGGCGATGCCAAGCGGAGCTGGTCTAGGTGTTGAGATTGATCGAGACCTAATTGTCGCCGACTAAGGCCAGAGAGATTTCAGCTTGCTCAGCAAATCTTGGATCGGCAGTTCCTCATCTCTTCGGGCCAGCTCCACACCGATCCAGTAGCCAGCATACGCTACCAAGAGCCAGATGATAATGCCATCGTCTGCCCAGTAGCCAAACCATACGAAGGCGGTAATAAGATTGGAGAATTGATTCACTGCTAGGTTTATTACAGCGGACACGAGACCATTATCAAAAGAGGCAAGGATCGTGGACGGGTTGAAAACAATGCGAATGACGTCGGCGATCTCGATCACTGCAAAGGTCCAAAGACCTGCGAGACCGTAGAAACCACTGCCGAACCACATCCATTTCTCGACCACGTAGCTCGAGGTTCCTCCATCCTTCTTTTTCCTGAAGGACTTCTTCATATTCTTGACCTCGGCGCCGATTGATTTTTTGTCCGCCTTTCGATCTAGCTCGCCGCCACCATAGAGTCGAGTAAAGATAACCCAGCTGAGGACTACCATCGGAATTCCCAGCTTGATAGTCGCCTCCAAGAATGTGAAAAAATTCATGATTTACCTCTAGTCACTCTGACTTCGAAAGAACGACCAGCCTATTCAAACTGACCTTCAACTTTCATCAGGCCTGCCTTAATAGCTCTACCCCATATAGCGTTTCCTTTGTCGTTCAGGTGCAATCCATCTTCTACGAAAATATCGGTCATCACAGTGCCATCTGACTTTAGAAACGGTGAGGCGACGTCAATGTAGTGCACCAGAGGGTCGGATTTCGCGATGGCGTGCAAGCTAGCACTCACCCGCTGCGCTGCTGGCCACACACTTAGACGTGCCACACTAGGCTTTACCGAGAGCGCATAGACTCGCGTTTCCGGCAGCACTTCGTGCACCCGCGCCACAATTTCCTCGAACTGACCGATGATCGTTTCTTCTGACACCTTGTACCAAGTATCGTTATCACCCTCGTAGATAAGAATGGCGCGCGGCTTGTAGGTCAGCGCGACGCGGTCTAAATAATGCAATACGTCGCTCATAACGCTGCCGCCGAAGCCGCGCGGTATCACCGAGAGAGGCGCCAAAGCCGCCTCTGCCTGATCGTTCCAACGCGCAATACTAGAACTGCCCGTGAGCAGAATCGCGCCTTCTTCTGGCTGCGACTTCGCATCAATCGCCTCGAAGCCAAGTATCGTGTTCTCGAATCGAGTTGGGTCTAAGTTCTGTGCGGTCGCAATTGATGCGAGCGCAGCCAATCCTAGTAATAGAAATATTTGTGCACTACGCACAATCCCATTGTTGCTCATGGTTTCACCTTCTTCTCGTTGTCGTAATTCAATGTAATCGAAAGGCGCTAAAGACCTAACAATTTCTTATCCACTGGCACCGGTGCGTTGCCTGCGATCGATATAGACACATCCAAGCGTTCGAAAAGTTCGCGCTCAGCGGTGACTGCCGCCACTAATGTTTTCGAATTAGGCTCGTAGTTAAAGCTACTTTCCACTCCTCTGCCTACTTCCCTACTCTCGAAAATAAAATCACCGATATAGTTAATCGTACCGGCAAGAATCGTTATGACTCCTACGTCCTCATCGACGTCAATACGAGGCGCATTGTCTTTGATACTGACCGTGGGGTAAATGCTACTCAGGTAGTACTCACCGGCAGGCAACCGTTCCATTATGTATTTCCGCGACCCCGCTCTACCGAGACTCAATAAGTCTCGTATCCAAACATCGGCACCCGTATCCACGTTCGTAAAAACAAGATCTCTTGCCGTGTACACACCGTCTGACTCTACGCGCAACAGCAGATAGGCATCTGCACTTTCTTCAGCGACCAGTGCTTGGCTCAGACCAAGACTCATGAGGGTGGCTAGAAGTAGTGAGGCGAGCATTGTTACGATCTTTTTTCTCATTTAGTTCCTTCAGGCTGACGATTCTGAGTAGTTCTGTAACTACTAACCAACCCAGCATACTACTTCCGCACCATCAGAAAAACGCCAATCGCCATAAACAATAGCCCGATGAGCCGTGGCAACGTTAGAGTAGTCTGTGGCGCACCCAGCAGGCCGAACTGATCTATGGTAGCCATAGATAGTAGCTGACCAAGCAATACGAAGGAAACGGCATTACCGATACCAAAGCGTGGAGCTATCCAAGTAACGCTTAGCACATAGAAGACGACGAATAAGCCGCCCAAATAGAAATAAAATGGCGTCGATGGTGCCGAGAACGAAGTAGGAATTCCCTCCACCAGCAGCAGGTAGGAAAGTGACGCTACCATGGCTACAAGAAAAAGAACGGCAGCTGCCAAAGCAGGGCTTTGTAGTCTTGTTCCCAACCCTGCATTGAGAGCGGCCATAACAGGAATACCAACACCCGCAAACAACATTGTCACAGCATAGATCGTTGAATTTTGTGGAAGCTCAAACATTTGGGATTACCTCTAAGATGCGCTGCCCACATCGCAGCCTGCTAAAACGAGCCCGTTTGCAATAACACCGAGGTAGCTATGCAAACTAGTGATCACTAGTTTAGGTCTACCGCGAGTTCTTTCAACTTACCAAGGCCAACTATTTCGAGAGCGCGCTTGTGCGTGCGTGTCAGATAAACCTTAGGGGCCATATTTTGCTCATAGGCTTCCAACCATCGTGCTGCGCAAAGACACCAACTGTCGCCCGGGTTGAGCCCTGGAAATCCAAAATCTAGCATGGGCGTAGAAAGGTCGTTGCCACGAAATCGCGAATACTGCAAGAATCTCTCATCTACCCGGATGCATACGGTATGCGACCCCGGATCGTCATCGCTCGTATTGCAGCATCCATCGCGATAGAAACCAGTGATAGGATCGGTGCCACAGGGCACTAGTTCTTCATCGAATACATTGAGCGAGTCATCCATTTCCTATCCCTTCATTAACGTCTTAGCAGCATAAACCAACGACCGACATGGAGAACATTCGCCAACGCGGCCGCAAAGTACGTTAGCGCCGCGGCCTGCAGTACCTGTCGAACCGCCGGCAGCTGTGCCGGCTCTATGTATTCGCCTTCGATTAGGACAGGCAGTGCCTTGTTAAAGCTCGCGTCCCATTCTTCGGGCAGAATAATCAAGTAAGCAAAGGCACCTGCGAGTTGCAGCAACATGCTTATTGCTATAACACCACCTATCACCAGCGGCGTGCGAAAAAGTAGCGCTATGACTGGGATCAGCATCATTATAACAACACCAACCTGCTTGAGTCTGGCAGCTAGAGGGAGGTAGCGCTTACGCAGCTCGAACACCTTCTCGCCGCGGTAAAACTGCATCGCATGACCCACTTCATGAGCCGCCACCGCCACAGCCGTGAGCGACCTGCCGTTGAAATTGTCCGGGCTTAGCCGAACGACAGGTCCGGAAGGATCGAAGTGGTCGG
>JAESUV010000020.1 GCA_016762975.1 Gammaproteobacteria bacterium
GGATGAAGGAAAAAGTGTCTTGGTTCAGCCGTTAACCGGGATCGTAATAGTAACGGCGTTCCCGCATGAACTGGCTCGCGTTGAAGATTTTATCAACGCAGCGCAAGAGTCCCTGAGAAGGGAAGTCATAATTCAGATTCAATTCTTGGAAGTAATTCTTGATAAGGGGTTTCAGTACGCGCTGGACTTCAACACATTTGGCAACGTGTCGAACAATCCATCAGACGGTACGGCTTTATTCGCAGATAGTGATAATGATCAGGCATTGGAGTTCTTAGGTGGAGACATAGGTATTAATGGCATCTCAAATGCACTTCAGTTTAGTACAAACTTTAGTGATTTCGACGCTGTGTTTCAGTTGCTGCAGACTCGTGGCACTACACAGGTAATTTCAAGCCCGCAGCTACGCGTGCTAAATAATCAGAAAGCAGTGTTCCAGAGCGGTGCGCAGGAGTTTTTCCAAACACAAGCCGATTCAACAACGGTTGCATCTGGAACTAATACAACGACAAGCGCGAATAACAATCTCCAGCAATTCTTCTCTGGTATTTCCATGGATATCACGCCGCAAATTAGTGCAAATGGTGAGATTACATTGCATGTGCATCCTATTATCAGTTCCGTTGAGGAGCAAACGAAGAGTATCGCAGGGCAGACCGTGCCTCTCGCATTAACGACTACGCGTGAAATTGACAGTGTCATAAAAGCAGTAAATGGGAAAATTGTGGTTCTTGGTGGCTTGGCATTCGAGCAAAATGTCAACCAAACAGCAGGGATACCTGGCTTAAGTCAGGTTCCACTACTAGGTGACGCTCTAGAGCAGCGACAGACCCGCTCTGTTAAAAGTGAGTTTATAATATTGCTAAAACCAATTATGGCTAGCGAAGCGACCGATAGGGTCATACTTCAAGAAAGCAACGATAGGTTTCGTAATATCAATCGAGCGATTGATCCATTCGCGGACAAATAGACTAGGATAAAAGTCATGTACTTACAGCATTTTGGTCTGCGGGAATTACCGTTCTCGTTAACGCCAAACACACATTTCTTCCTGAATATGGCGAGTTACCACAAGGCATATAATATGCTAATGGTTTCTTTGGCGAATGCTGAAGGATTTATAAAAATCGTCGGAGAAGTCGGCACCGGCAAGACTATGTTGTGTCGAAAAATTCTTAATACGTTAGAAGAGGACAAAGACAATTATGTCACGGCCTATATTCCGAACCCTGTTCTTAGTCCAAAAGGTTTATTTCTCGCCTTTGCGGAAGAGCTTAATATCGAGATCGACCAAGATGTAGGGCATCATCGACTGCTAAAGGCTATTACAGAAAGGCTGGTTGAATTTTCGGCGGAGAATAAGCAGGTAGTACTCTTTATTGACGAGGCACATGCGATGCCCGAGCAAACGCTTGAAGCATTGCGTTTGCTAACGAATATAGAAACAGAGCAAGTTAAGTTGTTTCAGGTTGTCCTGTTCGCGCAGCCCGAGTTGGATTGTTGCTAAGTCAGCCATCGTTAAGGCAGCTGCGACAGCGTATTACATTTTCATTCGAGATCGAAGCTCTCGATAGAGATGGCGTGGAACGCTATGTTGTTCATCGATTGGCTACGGCGGGCTATAACGGCCCGTTCTTGTTTTCTAAACGTGCATTGGATTTTCTCTATAGAACGAGCGAGGGGATTCCACGAGTTATCAACATCCTTTGTCACAAAGCTTTAATGGTGGCATTTGGTAAGGGTGAGCGAACAGTGCAAATAGATCATGTTAAGAGTGCTGCGGATGACACTGAAGGTGTGAGCGTGCCGGGCGCGAGTTATATGGTTGCCATGATCGCTATTGCGGGTCTTATGCTCGGAGCGGCATTTATTTATTACCTCGGCGGGATGTACCTGTGAGTCTTGTAAACAATATGCTGCGCGATCTTGACCAGCGCCGAAAGGATTCTGATAGTTCCAGTGGGGCTGCTCGGTTATTCCCTGCTAGGGAGTATTCCTCGGAGGGCAAAAAGAACCTGTTGCCAATTGTCTTTGCTGCTCTGATGCTGGTTCTGATAGGCCTGATATATTTTTGGACTCTGGTGAGTGGGTCGGACGTGGAACAGCGTTTGGATATTCAGGCTCAGTCTTCGCTGTCTGATTCGGATCGCATAGTCCAGGAGCTAGAAGAATCTATAGCCATAGCGGAAGAGAGAGAAAGTCTTGTGGAGTCTCTGGAAAACCCACAGATCGCTGCACAAGGTGGCTTACAAGAAGAGCCAAACCGAATTGAGCCTGCCGCTGCAAACTTTCTTCGCGGAGGGAATGATGCAGTGGAAAGCGCCACTCCCTCCATCGCATCCACCTCACGTCAGGACCGAGCGATCGAATCGAGTGAGCTTCCTCAGGGCGCGGACCTCGAAGTTTCAGTTGACGGGCCAAGTTCTTCAATGAAGCAAGAGCCTCGCTATTCCAACGAGCAATTGGACACCATTGCTGTTCAGGAGGCGCTTCGACTGCTAGCTAACAATGAGACCGAAGCTGCTTATACAGCACTAGAGCAATACATCATTGGAAATCGCAATGCACATCAGTCGCGGGAAACCTATGCAAAGTTGTTGATGAGCAATGGAAGAAGAGCGGATGCCGCAGCTTTAATTGAAGCTGGATTGGATTTAGTGCCCAATCACGCTGGATTTAAGAAAGTGAAGGCGCGCCTCTTAATGAGCGCGGGGAACATCCCGGAAGCGGTGGCTACGTTAATCTCTCGCGCTCCAGATATTGTTGTTGATTCTGAATATCATGATCTTCTTGCGTCGGCTCAGCTTTCGAGCAGAGATTATTCGGGCGCTATTATTAGTTACAAGGGACTATTGGAACACGATAGGACCCAGGGGAAATGGTGGTATGGGTATGCAGCCGCAAACGATCAGCTTGGGAATTCAGCGGTCGCTAGGCAAGCTTATTTACGATCTATGCAACTCCCCAACTTAAGCGCCAATCTGCGGCGTCGAAGTCAAGAAAGAGCTATAGCGCTAGGTCCTTAACATGGCAATCGTAAAACAAAAAATCAAGATCGGCGATCTACTGATCAACAACAATGTGATTTCTGCGGAGCAGTTGCAATCTGCTATTGATCGGCAGAAACAAACTGGACAACGACTGGGGCAAATCCTAGTTGAGCTTGGTTTTGTTCAAGAAGAGCAGTTACTTAGTTACCTCAGTCAACAATTACAAATCCCCTTCGTTGATTTGCGTCGCTACAATTTCGATGTGAGCTTAATTCATCGCTTGCGCGAGTCCTATGCGCGGCGTTATAGAGCAATCCTCTTGGCCGATCAGGGTGCTCAGTTGCTGGTGGGTATGGCTGACCCAATGGACATATTCGCCTCTGATGAGTTGGAGAGGATCCTAGGGCAACCCATTCAGCCTGCGTTGGTAAAAGAATCGGAATTACTCGGTACGCTAGATCTTGTTTATCGCCGAACTGAAGAGATTGCGAGCTTTGCTGAGGAGCTGGATGAAGAGCTAACAGAGGGACAGTTTGATTTAGAAGCTCTAAGCCTTGATGCAGATGATAGCGACGCACCCGTGGTTAAGCTCCTTCAGTCGATTTTTGAAGATGCAGTGCAAGTACGTGCTTCCGATATTCATATCGAGCCAGATGAGAATGTATTACGCATACGACAACGGGTAGATGGCGTGCTGCAGGAACAGGTAATGAAGGAAAGAAGGATCGCGCCTGCATTAGTGCTGCGACTTAAATTGCTTTCTGGTTTAGATATTTCGGAAAAAAGACTTCCTCAAGATGGTCGCTTTAGCCTGAGAGTCAAGGGGCGGAATATAGATGTGCGCTTATCAACTATGCCCATCGAAAATGGTGAATCTGTCGTCATGCGCTTGCTCGATCAAACCGATGGGGCGACCGATCTGGATCAGGTCGGAATGCCAGAGAAGATGCTGAAACAATTTCGAAAACTGATTCATATGCCGCACGGTTTGATATTGGTTACAGGTCCTACTGGCAGTGGTAAGACGACTACGCTCTATGGCGCGTTGCAAGAATTAAACGAAGTCGGTAAGAAAATAATTACGGTAGAAGATCCAGTTGAATACCGTCTTCATAGAGTTAATCAAGTTCAGATAAACCCAAAAATCGAGCTTACATTTGCAAGAGTGCTTCGATCGGCTTTACGACAGGATCCCGACATACTGCTAGTCGGCGAGATTCGTGATCAGGAAACTGCCGAGATAGCTTTGAGGGCGGCAATGACGGGCCACTTGGTTCTTTCCACATTACATACAAACGATGCTGTATCCAGTGCAATGCGACTGGTTGATATGGGTGCCGAGGGATTCCTCGCCGCAACTGCACTTCGTGCCGTCGTGGCCCAACGCTTAGTGCGCAGGCTTTGTGATAACTGCTTCGAAGACCACAGTCCTGACACTAAAGATCTAGCATGGATTAAGGGTCTGATTGGCGAGAAAGCCGATAATATGAACCTGAAGAAAGCCGCTGGCTGTCATCGCTGCAATAATTCAGGCTATCGAGGTCGGATAGGCGTTTTCGAGATTCTTGTGCTGAATGAGTTATTGGCCGATGCTTTGAGACGGTCTGATTCTGCGGATTTCGTGAGAATCGCAAAGAAAACACCGGGTTATCAACCATTGGTAGTGAGCGCTCTAGAATACGCAGCACAGGGCGTAACAAGTTTAGATGAAGTGTGGAGAGTTGCCGAACAGATTGATGAGTCTGGTGATTTTATGGACGTAGCTTAATTCTTTAGTTACGAGACGATGCAGTCAGTAAATAGCAGGATTGGTCATGCCTCAATTTGAATATAGCGGTCGAGATTACAGTGGCTCCTTAGTGTCTGGTTATGTGGATGCTGGAACCGCTGCTGACGTTGCGGAAAAGCTTGTTGGAGATCGAGTTACGCCTATAGAGATAAAGGAAGCGAGCGGAAAACCGGTTAAGAAAGATAAAAGTGCAGCACGCTCACGAATGGATCTCGGACCAGATGCTACCGCCATCGATAAGGCAAACGCTTTTTTTGGCTTCGATAAAATTGAAATCGATGAGCTCATAATGTTTTCGAGGCAGATGTACAGTCTGACGAAAGCTGGCCTACCCCTCGATCGTGCCATCAAGGGTTTGGAAGCCTCTATGAGTAACCGAAATTTCCAACGTATTCTGAGAGATGTTATTACAGGCCTAGAGAATGGTAATACATTGGCGACAGCATTAGGCCGGCACCCAAAAGTCTTCTCCCAGTTATTCTTAAGTCTGGTGCATGTGGGAGAGAATACCGGCCGCTTGGATAGAGCATTCATCGAAATATCGAAATACCTTGAATTGGAGAAAGATACGCGGAAGCAAATTAAGAGTGCCACCCGCTACCCTATTTTTGTTTTGGTGGCCATGGCAGTTGCATTGGGAGTAATAACGGTGTTCGTTATTCCTGTCTTCTCCGAGACTTTTGAGCGTTTAGGGGCCGAGTTACCTTGGCAAACTATCTGGCTCATGAATACATCGAACTTTGTGCTGAATTATTGGCCACATCTGCTGTTTGCAATAGGAGGGGCTGTATTCGGTTTTCGCTATTGGCTGAGAACAGAGAAGGGTAGGTTGCAATGGGACATGCGAAAGATGCAAGCCCCACTTGCGGGCCCGGTGTTTGAGAAGATTGCATTGGCTAGATTCGCGCGCACGTTTTCTATGGTTATGGCCTCGGGGCTGCCTATCGTCCAAGGCTTGACTGTTGTAGCTGGGGCCGTCGGTAATGCGTTCGTTGCACACAATGTCCACAAGATGCGAGAAGGCGTGGAGAGAGGTGAATCCCTACACAGAACCGCCGTCGCAACTAATATGTTCTCACCTTTGGTGTTGCAAATGATTTCCGTAGGTGAAGAGACTGGAACCGTTGATGATCTTTTGGCAGAGGTTGCTGATTTCTATACGGTGGAGGTCAACTACGACATCAAGCGATTAAGTGATTCCATCGAACCCATATTGATTTCGTTCATCGCGGTATTAGTATTAATTCTGGCTTTGGGTGTGTTTCTACCGATTTGGGACCTCAATACAGCGGTTCGAAACTAAACATAAATGGCGATAGCGTTCCAATGGCGCTGAGCTTAATCATCATACTGTCAGGCAATAGTTTAGTAAGTATCGAGTATCTAATTGAAGATCACAGACAAACAGAGAATGAGGCGACTAAAAACCCCAGGGTTCAACAAGAATCGTGGGTTTTCTCTATTCGAGCTTGTAGCATTCATCATATCGGTCGCAATCATCTATGCCTATGCAGCAAACAGATTCGCTGAATTTCCAGCACAGGCTGAGCGCGCGAGTTTTATTGCCGTTGTAACGCAGTTGCAGACGGGTATAAATCTTGAGCTGATCAGCGCAGTAACCAAA
>JAESUV010000268.1 GCA_016762975.1 Gammaproteobacteria bacterium
GCAACATCGCGCGTATGGTGCGCGAGTTTTCCGTGAACTCCAGCAGTGATTTAGAAGACTTGCAGTTTAGCGATATCGAACATACCGAGAATTACCTCGACCTTGATCTTAGCTATATGCCGGAAGGCAGTGCCTATGCATTGGCAAAGATAGTTCCGATTTTGCAGAACAGCGGTAAGACGGTGAATATAACAATGATGTCGGACCTAACCAGTGCCGACATCCGCAGTAACCATATTATCTATATTGGTTATATCAGTGCATTGGAAAAACTAACCACCATGGTTTTTGCCGGTTCTGGCCTGCGAATTGGCCGTAGTTATGACGAGTTGTTCAATACTAAAACAGCTGAGTACTACACTAGCGATGCCGGCTTGCCGGAAGAGGGTGATCCATTTAGGGACTATGGAATGTTTTCAACATTTCCTGCGAGTATGGATACTCAAGTAGTTATGATTTCTGGCATGCGCGATGCAGGATTGATGCACACGGCACAGGCATTATCAGATGCTGCAGCCTTGGATGATCTTATTGTGTCAATCGATAGAGATACGGACGAAGCGGTAGCTGGTTTCGAGGCGTTGTTTGAAGTGTACGGCGTAGACAGACTGAACTTCGAAGCAAACTTGGTCTACACCAATCTATTAGACACAAGCAAAATCTGGGGCAATTCTCAGCAACCCCATCTAAACTAAGACAGTAGTTCAGCTAATTTTCGCAGAGTGTTCCTTAGGAATTTTTTTGTTGACAAGAACTACAAATGTAACGATAAGCATCTCCACAAATTCTAGATTCTCCACAGGATCAATCCAGAAGCAGGTTCCCGCAGCGCCGCCCTCGTAGCACTCTTCCTTTGAATAACTCTAGTCCCCTGTTAACCCCATCGTCCTCGTTTTACTGCGATTTCAATCCTACCAAAGACTATTGAAAGAGAGCGAAGCTGCCCCAGGTTTTTTAGACGATTACGGGTCGCTACCACTGAGAGAGGGAGGCTCAGCATTGATTTCCACAAGTAGATCCTCGAGGCTTCCAGCGGAGAGGGCGTTTTTTTTTGAAACAACCCGTATTTGATCACGGGAGCCTAATTATATATTGTATAACTATTAAGCGCTGTTATACTTAATATAACTAACTGGGGAGTAAAGTTTATGCCTATAGAAACAAAAATAAGGAAGTCGGGAGCTTCCGCGATCTTGACAATACCTAAGCCGGTGCTGAATTACATGAATGCAAAAGTCGGTACAACAATAAGTATCGACATGGTTGATGGTTTGATGGTTTGTAAAAAGAAGGTGGACGACTCCATGACATTGGAGTCATTGCTCGCTGATAGTCCTAGAGACCGGCTGACGCTCACAGAAGAAGATAAGGAGTGGCTACATGCGGAGCCTGTAGGGCAGGAAATCTGATGTATACGCCCGATCGTGGAGATATTGTTTACTTGGATTTTGACCCAAGTGCAGGGAAAGAGATTACTAAGCGTAGGCCTGCACTTGTTCTTAGTAGAAGATTATTTAATAAGCATACTAACCTTGCCATCGTTGCGCCAATTACTAGCACGATTCGAGGTGTAGCTATAGAGGTGCTTCTGCCAAAAGGGATGGAGATTGCAGGTGCTGTTCTTGTAGCGCAAATGAGATCGATAGACTATGCGGAAAGATCGATGGTGTTTGTAGAAAGCACGAGTGAATCAATAATTGACGAATGCCAGAAAAAGGCGGTTTTGATTCTAAGTTAAGACTAAAGGCCAACCAAGGGGCGTAGGCTATTCTGACATGCTGCCCCGGTGCAAGTACTCTTCGTTCTTCAGCCGCAAAAGGTGACAGCTTTGCCGCGTCCGCGTACTTTGACTTGCAGGGGATTTTATACCATAATTAGGTATATATTGGTATTTTGGAGATGAATTATGGCTAAAAACACAAGTATGACACTGGGCGAGCACTTTGACGGCTTTATTTCTCATCAAATTCAAAGTGGACGCTATGGCTCCGCAAGCGAGGTCGTACGTGCAGGCTTGAGGGTACTTGAAGACAAGGAGAGCAAACTTGATGTACTGCGCCAAATGCTGACGGATGGTGAAGAAAGCGGTATAGCTGACTATAGCTACGATAGCCTTATGGCCGAACTTGATGCCGAAAGTAATATATGAAACTATTTTCTTTAACGCGACGCGCTAAAGCTGACTTGAAATCTATAGCTAAATTTACTGAGAAGCGTTGGGGGCAAGAACAGCGTTACAGCTATATTAAGCAATTTGATGATACATTTCATATGCTTTCTAATACCCCAGAAATAGGCAATAGCTGTGATTACATAAAAGGAAACTACCAAAAATTCCCTCAAGGTAGCCATATAATTTTTTACCGTGTAGCTTCCCAAGACAACATTCAAATTATTCGTATTCTTCACAAAAATATGGACGTACTCTCAAAGTTTGGCGACTCATAACGCCTTACTAAGGGGCGTAAAAATGCGCAGCATTTTTGCGTCTCAGTGGCTGAAACCCAGGACTTGAGCAATTCGTTAGAAGGCATTATATCTGCGGCTCAGCTTGTCAAGAATGTCGTCGAGTGCAGAAGGGCTTTTCCACAATTAGAAGGCCAATGGCCAGTAAGGTCACAAACTAAGCAATAAAATTGCCCTCCTGGCAGGCTGTTAAAAATCTATCTGTATTGCCCCTGCGGTGTTAAAAACAGACTCAAAGTGCTCATTTATTACACGCAAACTCCGTTTCTTTGCCGATGAAAAGCCCCATGTTTAGGATTTTAACTATCTGATTGTCTGCTAGTTTATGGCCCAAATCTAATGATCTGGCTCGTTTATGAGCTTCACAAATCCTATTAAGCCAATTGCTTCTGTATCATTCGCAAGAGGGAAGTTTTCTGTTCCTCCATAGATAATAAACTTACGAGTGGCTTTTACTTCGCGGCAGGCATTATGAAAGCTTGTTTTCGTTTTAGGTGAAGAGGTGCGTTTGATTTCAATCGCCCAGACTTCTTTGGTAGATTTTTCTAGAACAAGATCGATCTCTGTTTGGTCGCTTGTTCTATAGTAACTCGCCCGCCATTTATCGGATAGGTTCCCGAGTATGTTTTCTATGACAAAGCCTTCCCAGGAGTGCCCTAATACAGGGTGGCCTAGTAGATCATCAAAGTCTGATATTGATAATAGGCGGTGAAGCAAACCGGTATCCCGAATATAAATTTTAGGGGATTTTACCAGCCTTTTTTTTGTGTTCCCTGCCCAGGGTTGAAGCTGACGCAGCATGTAAAGGCCAGTGAGAATGTCTAAATAATTTTTAATGGTTGTGTGTGACGCTTCAAGGCTTTTTCCAAGCGTGGACATGTTGACTTGTTGGCCTTGAAAATGAGAAACCATAGTCCAGAAACGGCGCATTTTAGTTGCAGAAATATTTGCGCCTAGCTGCGGAATGTCTCTCTCTATATAAGAGGCGATGAAATCGGAGCGCCAGTTCCAGCTTTCTTCGTTGGAAGGGGCGAGATAGCTTTGTGGAAACCCGCCCCTAAACCAAAGTTTTTCAGGTGAAAATTCTAAAGGATCAAGTGCTTCGACTTCCATCACAGAGAAAGGCTTTAGCTCAAGATACCTGATGCGACCGGCAAGAGACTCCGATGACTGCCTTAATAAGTCACGAGAGGCAGAGCCTAAAAGTAGATACTGAGCATTGTTTTCACCCGCTCTTTTTCTTATATCAATCAACCCACGCAGGACTTTGAATAAATCAGGTTTGAGTTGAACTTCATCAATAATGAGCAGCTTATCAGCAAAGGTTCGTAAAAAACCTTCCGCATCTTCTAGTTTTGCAATGTCAGTATCGAGTTCTAAATCGAGATAGTGAACCGGCTTGTTTAGGCTTGATTTAGATAGTTCCAGCGCTAAAGTGGTTTTGCCAACCTGCCTTGGGCCAAGTAGTGCAACCGCTGGCATATTGCTTAATGCATTAATAAGTTCGTCATGGAGTATTCTATTAATCATCTGGCGATTATGAGGTATTTGGTCAATTTGGCAAGAAAAATCACTATAAATTCTGTAAAATGAAACTTTAACTTTCAATATACAGGGTTTATGGTGTGAAAAACCTATCCCTCGCCCTTGGGTGGGGTGGTTTATTAGTTTTTAATGCTGTCCGCAGGGCAGAAGTAATGAGCAGGGACCAGGCCTTACTGCTTGCAAAAGGACAGGGATGATTACCTATGGTCCACTCCTTCTTAACAATCCTGCCCTTGCAAAACCAACGAAGCCTTTTCTATACCGATAAATGAGTATAAAATCGATTTATAGGCAATTTATACTCATATTTCGGTACTGGAGAGCATCTTGGCGACTCAATTTCTACCTCAAATGGGCAAGAAACTAGCGCGGGCCCGTAAGAAACGCTTTCCGGGTGATGATATGCGGGCATTTTCCAAACGTGTTTGTGTCGCTCGATCCACCTACCAACGCATGGAAAAAGGTGACCTGTCGGTCGCCTTTGCTAGCTATTACAAAGCGGCGCTAATTCTGGAACTGACAGAGGGCTTTGAGCAGCTGTTTACCCTCCAGCAGGCAGAAGAAGGTTGGTTAAATGATGTTTAATTTAGAGCATGAAAACCACCGCTATAAGGTTTATCTCAATACACCTGAGTTGGGTGTCCAGCATTGTGGCACATTCCAGATTCGTGAAAAGGGCGCTCAAGTCAAAGGCATTTCCTTCAAATATAATCGGGACTATATTGAGCAGCCGAAAGCCTTCCCCATTGACCCCGCGTTACTGCGTCTTCATTCGGACGAAAGACTGTTGATTGATGCCGAGGTTGCTCCAGGTTTTTTAGATGATTACCTTCCCGATGAATGGGGACGGAAAGTCTTGACCAACTTTTATTCACGCAAAGAGCGCAAGTCATTTGATGCCAATAAAATTTCAGACATGCTAAGCGTGCTTGGATCAAGTCGGATTGGTGCGCTAAGCATTGTTCCTTATGATCAAGAAGAACCACCCGAGTACATCGGTGGCGCAGGCGGTGAAAAATTAGAACAAGCAGAGCTAGCTGCGCAGCAACTAGATACTGGAGATTTCGAATCACTTACATTTGATGATGCTAGCTTAGTGTTTTTGAGTAGCCATGGCACAGGCGTTGGTGGCGCCCGACCTAAAGCGCTCATTAATGATAATGGCATTGAATACTTAGTCAAATTTAATCGCAGCACTGACCCATACAACATGGCGAGAACAGAACATGCTTGCCTGCTTATGGCAAAGGCATTAGGGATTTGTAATGCCCGTTCTCATGTTCGAACTTCAATTAATAACCGTGAATTATTGATGCAAGAACGTTTCGATGTTGTTAATGGTAGCCGTCGCCACATGATCACAATCAATGCCTTATTAAAAGAGCCCATAACGCAACGAGATTCTGGTTTAACATTCACCTATGACAAAATTGCTGATTTACTCGCGCAGTACAGTAGCCAAATAGATGAAGATTTAGAACAGCTAGTCACACAGATGTTATTTAATCGAGCCATTCATAACACAGATGATCATGAGCGTAATTTCAGTTTATGGCATAACGGAGAAGGATACTCGTTAACGCCTAGTTACGACATGGTTCCCACCTTAGATACTGGTAGTTATCATGCCGCCAGTTTTGGGTATAGTGCATTTCCACCTAAACCAAGCGAACTATCTCTCCAGCCTATAAAGATATTTGGTTTATCCAAAACAGAAGTCAAGGCCATTTCTGAAAAAGTAGTATCTACTGTCAATAATTGGAGAGCGTATGCAGAGCAGGCAGGTCTTGACGAAGAGAATTCCAGTAAAGTAGAGCGTGTTTTTTGTGCCTAATGGCCGCGCTACAATCACTATGAGAAGGATAAGCGCCGGTACGAGGCTTCAATCGCTGGCTGTACAGCAACATTTCGGTGGAGTCAGAGGTTGTGTGCGCTGAAGTCTCAGCTGAGGATGCGGCGAGTTGAGGGCGAACTCAGTGGGCGATTCCATCTTGGTAATGGTGCTACGCTGCATCACAGGCCTGCGCGGATTTGGATGCCAAGGGTGTCGAGCAGTCCCGTGGTGCCATCCATGGTGAATCACCGCCACGCCCTTGAGCCAGCTAAGGGAAATTAATGTAGGCTAGCCAATCTTATTGGCTCGAACTGCACTACGGCGCGCTTTAACCGCCTTCGCCTTTGCCTTGTCATCGCCGTACTTGTTTATCGAGAAGTACGCATTCTTCTGCTTCCGCTTTACGCCTTTGCCTTCCTGCCAGGTTGCCACCCAAGAATGGTCTTTC
>JAESUV010000133.1 GCA_016762975.1 Gammaproteobacteria bacterium
TGCCGATGCAGCGCTGGCAGTACAATTTGGCGCAGATGCGATCTGGGTTTCTAATCACGGTGGCCGCGCTACAGAAACCGGCCGAGGTACGATTGAATGCCTGCCGGAGATTGTAGCTGCGGTAAACGGACGAATACCTATTGTTGTCGACGGCGGGTTTCGTCGAGGAACAGACATCTATAAAGCGCTGGCAATGGGTGCGTCGGCGGTCGGTATAGGCAGACCTTACTGCTTCGGTTTAGGTGCATTCGGACAAGCTGGTGTTGAACGGGTTCTAGACTTGCTGAATCGAGAACTGTTAATCACCATGCGTGGAGCCGGCACGCCCACTATCAATTCTATCGGCCCTGACTATGTGCTGGATGCGGGATACAGAGTGCCGCGTGGCAAGCTTGGTCTGGAACTACTCTAATTAGGAAAGAACGTAAGTATTGAAAGAAACAGTAAAGATTGAAAGCGTAACAGGTAGGCCTTAAGGGTTGAGACCTGCCTGTTACGACCTAGTCGTTAAAACCTAATCGTTAAGACCTAGCTCTCTAATTCTAGACTGAGCCTGTCTAAAACGAATGAGTAATTTCACTGAGCCCATCCTCTGCGCATCCAATCCCACCATGGTCATTACGCGGAACAATTGGCACCTCTGAAAGTGGCCAATAGCGCCCCAATTCAAGGCGGCGCACCATCTTGGCGCACCAATGTAGAGCGATCTCAACAAGATAAGCCCTTCCATAGCTAGAAATGGCGCAGAATTCTAGGCCTCACATCATTGGCACAGCTCTTGCTAAATACCCTGTAGCGGGTGGAAATGATCACCCCTCACCACTACCAACAAAGGGATATGACAAGACATGAACTCACGAATTCTCTCACTCGCAGCGGCGGGACTCTTGCTTTCAGCTGGCTCCGTACAAGCAGATGAATGGACAGCTAATTTCGGCGCCTCCAACAACTACATCTGGCGTGGTCTTACTCAGACTGTAAACGAAGCGGCTATCTCCGGCGGGATCGACTATGCGTCTGACAGCGGTTTCTACGCAGGAACTTGGGCCTCGAACGTGAGCTATGCTGCCGACGACATTTACTCCTATGAGCACGACCTCTACGCGGGCTTCGCCGGCGAAGCAGGTAACATCAGCTACGATCTTGGCTACCTCTACTACAACTATGACGCAGAAGCAGAATTCGACTTCGGTGAACTCTACGGGTCTATCGGCATTGGCGCCTTTACTTTTGGATTGAACGTTCTAGCGAACACCGAGGCCGACGAAGGCATTGGTCAGGATTTCGGTTTCGGCGAAGCGACTTATCTTTATGCTGATTACGGCACTACAATCGGTAACGGAGTAGACCTAGGCTTCCATATTGGTCATCACCAGGGCGACTTCTCTGAGGCCTTCAACGGCGTGCCGGGTGACTACACAGACTACAACGTTTCTATTGCTAAAGACGGTTTCAGTTTCATGATCACTTCTACCGATCTGGATGATGCCGGACCTGACGCACTAGACAACGACGACATTAAATTTGTAATTGGCTACAGTCTGGACATCGCGCTTTAAGCATTTAGAAAACTCGCATCCACAGGCAAGAACTTTCTAGAAAAAATGGTAGGGAGCGGAAAGACTAAACTAGTCTCTCCGCTCTTTTTTTGCGCCAATGTTATTAGTAGCATTCGTTTAAAAAAAACACCGTGCAAAAAAAAGCCGGAGCTCAAAGAGAGCGCCGGCTCAATAAAGACTAACACTAAGTCTTACTGTCTACATCAAGTCGAAACGATCTAGCATCATAACCTTAGTCCATGCATCAACAAAGTCACGCGCAAATTTCTCCTTTGCATCGTCTGCTGCATAGAATTCCGCAACAGCGCGCAGCTCGGAATTTGAACCAAAGATCAGGTCAACGGGTGTGGCTGTCCATTTTAGTTCGCCCGTTGCACGATCACGACCTTCATAGATGCCCGCAAAACTGGATGATTGCGTCCACTGCGTTGACATATCGATCAGATTGGTAAAAAAGTCATTGCTCAGGGTACCAGGTCGATCGGTGAAGACTCCGTGAGCAGCGCCTCCGGCATTAGCATCCAGCACACGCATGCCACCCACTAGTACGGTCATCTCTGATACGGTCAGGTCCAATAGCGCTGCTTTTTCAATCAGCATTTCTGCTGGAGATCGAGAGTTGTTGCTGCCGAAGTAGTTTCGAAAGCCATCCGCGCTCGGCTCAAGCAGTGCGAAAGAATTCACATCAGTCTGCTCCGCTGAGGCGTCCATGCGCCCTGGAATGAAAGGCACTTCCACTTCAACACCAGCTTGCTCTGCAGCTTGCTCGATTGCCGCGGCTCCACCCAAAATGATCACGTCAGCCAGGGATACTTGTTTGCGACGGTTGTCTCCATTGAAGTCGCTTTGAATTCCTTCTAGAACTTCCAGTACTCGCTCCAGCTCCGTTGGGTTATTGGCTGCCCAATTATTCTGAGGTGCCAGACGAAGTCGCGCACCATTAGCTCCACCGCGCATATCAGTACCGCGATAGGTAGACCCTGATGCCCAAGCCGTGCGCACCAATTCAGAAACGGTCAATCCGGATGCCAGAATCGAGCGCTTAAGGCGAGTGATGTCACGGGCATTAACCAGATCATGGTCGATCGCAGGAATAGGATCCTGCCATACGAATTCCTGATCAGGCACTAGATCACCGAGGTAACGTGAGGCCGGGCCCATGTCACGATGAGTCAGCTTGAACCAGGCACGAGCATAGGCATCGGAGAACTCTTCAGGATTATCGAGCCAACGCATAGTTATCCCCCGATAAATCGGGTCGACTTTCAGTGCCAAATCGGTTGTAAACATCATCGGAGCATGCCGGCTGGATGCATCGTGAGCATCCGGCACCAAGTCCGATGCAGCACCGCGTGCAGGCTCCCATTGGATTGCTCCGGCAGGGCTACGAGTCTGCACCCAATCATAGGTATACAGATTTATCAGGTAGCCATGGGTCCAAGCTGCAGGACTGCTTGTCCACGCGCCTTCAAGTCCACTGGTTATGGTGTCTGCTCCCTTGCCGGAGCCATAACTACTTAGCCAGCCCTGGCCCTGTGCTTCGATGCTTTCGGCCTCGGGGGCGGCACCTACATGCTCGGCTGGATCAGCGGCGCCATGTGCCTTACCAAAGGTGTGACCTCCAGCGATAAGCGCAGCCGTATCTTCATCGTTCATTGCCATGCGAGCAAAGGCCTCGCGAATGGCATCGGCTGCCGCCTGTGGATCTGGGTTACCACCAGGACCTTCAGGATTTACGTAGATCAAGCCCATCTGGGTTGCGCCCATTGCACCGACTAACTCACCACTGTTGTTGCGACGATCAGATGCAAGCCATTCGCCCTCAGGACCCCAGTTAACATCTTCTGACTGCCAGCCATCGATACGACCACCGGCAAAACCCAAGGTCTCGAAGCCCATGGAGTCCATGGCAACCGTGCCAGCAAGAACAATGAGGTCGGCCCAGGAAATCTTGCTGCCGTATTTCTTCTTGAGTGGTAACAGCAGGAGCCGCGCCTTGTCGAGGTTCGCATTGTCGGGCCAGCTATTCACCGGAGCAAAACGCTGCATGCCGCCATCGGCACCACCGCGTCCATCGATGCTTCTATAGGTTCCCGCGCTGTGCCAAGCCATACGAATAAAGAACGGACCATAGTGCCCGAAGTCTGCCGGCCACCAGTCCTGAGATGTCGTCATTAGAGTTTCAAGGTCTGCTTTTAGTGCCTGCAGATCGATAGTACTGAACGCCTCGGCATAGTTGAAATCTTCGCCAGAGGGATCGATAGCCAGTGAATTCTGCCGCAGGGGTTCTAAACTGAGCCGATTAGGCCACCAGTAATCATTATTTGCGACTTGCTCTTGTGCGCTAGCCCCATTAATAGGAGCGAGTGTTGAGAGCCCCAGCGCTGCGACAAGTGTAGGTAGTGTGCGTTTAAACATTGGAATTGCCTCCGTCTATGCTCGTTAAAGTGAATTGGGTGAAGCCTACGATGACTAAGTTACAGGCCTGAGATCAATCGGTATAACTATATATAACGATGAGTATCATCGGATTTAACGATAGCCGGAAAAATGAGAATACCAGCAGGCACCAAACCGCTCGAGGATTCAGCTCAATTTCTCCAGACGGAATCCTTCTTCAAATTAGCTAGTTTTTTGAGCTGAGCCCGACTATTCTCCGTAGGCATCTCGTCCAGAAAAATAAGAAGAGCCTGCTATGACAGATCCCACAGATGGAACGCCCGCCCCTACCGTACCGCCGGTAAATCCCTATGCGAGGACACGCACGAGAAACTATGCGCTTGTCGTTCTGACCCTCGTCTATACCTTCAACTTTGTTGACCGGCAGCTGCTCTCCATCTTGCAAGAGTCCATCAAACTCGACCTGTCGTTATCCGATAGCCAACTTGGGTTATTAACAGGTTTCGCTTTCGCGATGTTCTATGTCACTGCGGGCATTCCTATCGCACGCTTTGCAGATCGCAGCAATCGCAGAAACATTGTCGCTGTGTCTGTTGGCCTTTGGAGCGTAATGACAGCGCTTAGCGGCTTCGTGCAAAACTACGCCCAGCTGCTCGCCGCACGTATCGGTGTTGGGGTCGGGGAGGCAGGAGGCAGCCCTCCATCGCACTCCATAGTCTCCGATATTTTCCCACCGGAAAAACGAGCAAGCGCACTCGCCTTCTATTCTACCGGCGTAAACCTCGGCATCCTGTTCGGCTTTCTCTTCGGTGGCTGGCTTAATGAATTCTTCGGATGGCGGGTCGCGTTTATGGTTGTCGGTGTACCGGGCATCCTACTAGCGATTCTGGTACGAACAACCGTCCGCGAACCAATTCGTGGGCTGATGGAAAACAGAACTGCCTCCGAGGTTCAGGTGCCCTTCAAAGAAGTAGTCTCGCTACTGTGGAAACGAAAGACATTTCGGCACATGGCATTTGCTTGTGGACTCAACGCCTTCGCTGGATACGGCACCGTGAATTGGCTAGCCTCTTACTTCATTAGAAGTCATGACATGTCAACGGGAGAGCTGGGAACTTGGCTCGCATTGTCCACGGGGTTATTTGGCGCGATCGGCGTACTACTTGGAGGCATATTGGGCGACAAGCTCGGAAAACGCGACAAACGCTGGTATCAATGGATACCTGGTCTCGCGACAATCACAGTTGTGCCATTCCTGCTAATCGTACTGCTCACAGGCAACACATACTTGGCACTAGTCTGTGCGTTTATTCCGGGGCTGCTACAAAATGTTTACCTCGGAAATTCCATCGCTACCACACATAATTTGGTTGGCCTGAGATGGCGTTCGACCGCATCAGCGATCTTGTTTCTTGTTATTAACATCATAGGCTTGGGTCTTGGACCGTTCGCCGTCGGCTTCCTAAGTGACATGCTTACTCCCTCACTGGGAGCCGAATCATTACGTTACTCGATGGCGATACTTCTACCGACCGCTATGGTCTGGTCGAGCATTCACTTTTATCTCGCTTCCCGCACATTGCGGGAAGATCTAGAATTAGCGCCTGAATGAAAATTCAGCACACACAAATATTGGAGTTGAACAAATGATCTACCCACGTATCGCACCAGGAAAACGTCGCAGCCTCGTCTTCTTACTCGCTCTTGCAGGTTTAGTCTCATGCTCAGAGAACGAATCGGCGAGCACGGAAACAGAAAACAGCGATGCCGGCTCAGCGCTATCTCTGTCTCCTACCCAGATTCATAATGCGAGCCTGGTTCTAGATGCACATGCGGATATTGTAATTCCTTCAACCTCGACTGCTTACCTAAGTGCCGATGGCTCTTCCAAGGTAGAGCCTGCAAAGATGCGCGCAGGCGGAGTCGATGCGGTCGTAATGTCCGTAGCAGTTGGCCCAGGCCCTCGAACAGAGGCAGGTGATGCCGCCGCCCGTGCTGAGGCCGATGAGAAAGTCGAGGCCATACACGCCTTAGTTGCAGAAAGTCAGGGCGAAATTGTTCTCGCAACGACATCTGATGAGATAATTGCCGCCGTGGATGCGGGCAAGCTGGCGCTCATTCTCGGGTTTCAGAATGCTCGCTCTCTACAGAGAAATGTTTCTGCCATCGATGAGTTTTATGCCTCCGGTATTCGCATCTTCGGTCTCAATCATTTGGGTCACAATGAATTTTCTGATTCATCACGACCAGAGTTTAATGGTGAAACAGGCGTCTTTGAGGTCA
>JAESUV010000003.1 GCA_016762975.1 Gammaproteobacteria bacterium
CACCGACGAGCAATGGAAACTCATCGCCTCGATCATGCCCCGCAAGAAGCCAGGCGGGCAATGGAACGATCATCGTACCACCCTCAACGGCATGATGTGGATCCTCAAATCGGGATCGCCTTGGCGTGATCTTCCTGATCGCTACGGCTCATGGAAATCCGTGTACCACCGATTCCAACGATGGACCGACGACGGCACAATCAACAAGATTCTTGATCGTTTGCGATTGAAACTCGACAAAGAGGGCTACATCGATTGGGATGCCTGGTGTGTCGACGGGAGCAATGTGCGTGGGCATATCGCCGCGGCGGGTGCGTCAGAAGTCTCGAAAAAAACAGGCCCAACGAGCCCATCGACCATGCTTTGGGTTATTCACGCGGGGGATGGGGCACCAAGATCCATCTCGTGACTTGCGGCAACGGCTTGCCTTTGGCGGCGATGCTCTCGCCGGGTCAATCGCATGAATGCAAGAGCTTTGAATCGGCGTTGGACGCGGTGCGTCCCAAGTATCGCAAACCGATGTGGGTGATGGGCGACAAGGAGTATAGTTATCCGCAAGCCAGGCGTTGGTGCGAGAAGCGAGGCATCTGGGATCTGATTCCCCAGCGATCGGATCAGCTTCGCCGAGATGGTCGACGGTCGTTTAGCAAGCGTGCATATCGAGGAAGGAATGTAGTGGAGCATTGCATCGGCTGGCTCAAGCAGAACCGGCGATTGAGTACACGATATGAGAAACTGGCCACGAATTTTATGAGCATGCTCAAACTCGCCTTTATCGACCGGTATCTCAGAGCATTGGAGCCGTCAGGCACGGCCTAGATGATCGAGCTACGCCGCTCGCCATAAGCAGTGCGGCTCAACGAGCAATATTTTCAAACTCGAAAGACTGCTCCTTACAGACGGCACAATAGATGAAAAACGAATTTGGCTTTCGCGTGTTGATATATCTACAGATGAATACCACATCATTGACAAACTGCATGATCCAAAATCACGCCCGGCGTATGTCTCAGCGACTGACACCCTCAGCCCCATCGAATTCATTACACAAGCCGTAGGCCATCCAGTCCCCATCCTAGCAATGAGCAAGACAATGGGGGTAAGCAATGGAAATGCCTAAACGCGAACCTCAATCGAAATATGTCGCTGCCAAGGAACTCATGGTTCGCTGGCAGTGTTCCCGCTCACAAGTCCCACGCATCGCCAACCGGCTCGGGCTCCGCATGTTATTGACCGGAGAAGGACGAAACGGGATGGTGCGGTATCTCAGAGAGGAGGTCGAGACGAAAGAACAAACCCGGTTGATCTGATCAGCCACACAAATCTTTACCCCGCACCCACCCTGGCATCGCAAGTCCGCTGGGGTGGTTGAATGCGCTACAACAAGCCATGAATCACAACTTGAAATCTTCTATGCTCAACCCGGTTCCTGGATTGGTTAATTGCTGGCTTCCTCGAGAAGATGAAAGATTTCTGAGTCTCTTTTTGCATAATCTATCGCCGTCTTTCCTGCATGATTTTGAGCTTTGGGATTACTTCCACCATCCAACAGATTCTTAACTCTCGCTGTTTCAATGCCTTGATGTACTGCATACATCAATGCTGTCCAGCCACGCTTATCAATTGAATGCACATTGGCACCTAATTTTATTAGTACTTCAATCGACTCCGCTGCCTTTTCATTCCATTTAAAAGCATCAGCAAGTCTCATCAAAGGCGTCTTGCCATCCTCACCGCTACCATTTATATTCGCCCCAGAATTTACAAGAATTTTCAATATTTCAATATTGCTAGTACGATAGTTAGCGCAGACCAACGCTGAGCCGCCGCCTTTCTCTTCACAAATTTCCGGGTGTGCATCTGCTCCTACCGCAAGAAGAGCCCGCACCAATCCCAAATTACAATCATCGGACACAGCATTCATCAATGCCGTCACTCCCCTATTATCACTTGCGTTGACATCAGCCCCAGCATCCAACAGCAATTTTAACACATCCCACTTGTCATCATTTAGACGTTTGAATCTTTGGCAAAATATCATCAACGGCGTAGATTCAGAACTGTCGCACGCATTCACATCTGCCCCAGCTGACAATAATGCCTCCACAATTTCTTTTCGATAACTCTTATTAGAACTCAGAAAAAATGCGCGGAGCAACGGCGGGCCAACCATTTCCCCAGACGGACAATCCACATCCGCCCCACATCCTATCAAAAGGGAGATTAAACTAGGATTTGGATTTGAATAAGCCGCATTGCCCAGCGGAGTGTATCCGACCCTCGTCATTTCGTTGACATTTGCGCCCAAATCTATTAGTTCATTTATCACAGACAAGTTCGGGTTACTACTACACGCCTTCATAAGCGGCGTCCAGTCCAAGTCTCCCCGAACATCCACATCAATGCCTGATTTTACTATCTCCCTAATACGCAATGGGTCATCGCTGCTTGCAGCAGCCAGAAAGAATGCTGCAACTTCGTGAGCATAATTCTTATCCAACTCTCTAGTATTACTTGATTCTCCACCAGTAGCACTTGGCATTTTTTCCGGATGCCCTGGACGCAACGCAGCAATCACAAAATCAATAAAATTACCCATAACCCACCCCCATTGCTTACACTTCTTCATAGTCCGCACACAACTGGCAAAACAAACTAGTATGACGCATCAACAAGTTTCCAATATCCGGCCGTGTTTTTTATATGCTCATTCTCTTTCCCATAATCCAATGCCGTTTTACCTTCGCTATTCACAGCCTTTGCATCGCTTCCTAACGCCAAAAGCTCCGTCAATACATCAGCATTCGTATTCGCCTTTGCAGCAAACATCAATGCCGTCGAGCCATCTTTTAGGCGAGCATTCACATCGGCACCGGCATTGACCAGTACGGTCAGCACATTGGTATTCGCATTCAACATCGCAGCAGCCATCAATGCTGTCACGCCATTCTCTTGGCGAGCATTCACATCGGCACCCGCATTGACCAGCACAGCCAACACTTCGGAATTTAAATTCGTCGCGGCAGCATTCAGCAACGCTGTCATACCATTCTCTCGGCGAGCATTCACATCGGCACCGGCATTGACCAGCACAGCTAGCACTCTTGATTTTGAATTATTCGCGGCAGCAAGCATCAATGCCGTCCAGCCATCTTCGTTGCGAACATTTACATCGGCACCCGCCTCGATCAACACGCCTAGCACATCGGCATTAGTTGTATTCTCAGCAGCATTCAACAATGCCGTATTGCCTACTTTGTTGCAGACATCCACATCTGCACCGGCCTCGATCAACACAGACAGCACATCAGCATTCGTGGTATTCTCAGCAGCAAGCATCAATGCGGTAACGCCATTTTCTTCTACACAAGTATTCACATCAGCACCGGCATTGATCAATGCAGCCGACATATCAGAATTTGTATTCGCCAGAGCAGCCACCATCAATGCTGTCACGCCATCATTATTGCGGGCAGTAACATCGGCACCGGCGTTGATTATCGCAGACAATACTTCGACATTCGTGTTTAACCCTGCAGCGGTCATTAATGCTGTCCAACCATCTTCTCGGCGGGCATTCACATCAGCACCGGCATTGATAAGCACGCTCAGCACTTCAGCATTCGTATTACCCCGTGCAGCCCCCATCAATGCTGTCCAACCAACATCACGGCGGGCATTCACTTCAGCACCTGCATTAATCAGCACGGTCAATACTGTGGAATTTGTATTATTCGCGGCAGCAAGCATCAATGCTGTCACGCCATTCTCTGAGCGAGCATTCACATCAGCACCGGCATTGATTAGAACGCTCAGCACATCAGCATTCGTATTACCCGATGCAGCCCCCATCAATGCTGTCACGCCATTCTCTTGGCGGGCATTCACATCGGCACCAGCATTGATCAGCACACTAAACGCATCGGCATTGGGATTGCTCGCAGCAGCAAGCATCAACACACTATGGCCATTCTCATTTCGAGCATTCACATCGGCACCAGCATCAATTACTAACGAAATACCCTCAGGGCTCCCAAGCGATGCCACCATAAACAGCATGGCATTCGGGTGCTCAGGATTGGACTCTTCAGGCGGTTGACTTGAACTTGCATCGTATGCGAGAAGGCCGGATGCAATTATTCCCAAACCGATAAATCCAATGCATACTAATTTAAAATTGATTGTGATTGCGTTTTTGCGAACTAGCATCATAGCCAATAGCCCTCCATTTACCATATTGTACACGCTTTCAAAGCTGATATCATTAAAAACATATGATAACCCAAGCACTACTTGATCCTTCATCGCTTCCGGCATCAACGCCACATAGTGCTTCCGGCAAATCTCTAGGGCAAGTTCCTCATCAAAGCGATGCAAGACTCAGCGACCGAATAGAATAGAAAGCTAGGCATCATGCTTATCGTGGAGTGATTCGCACCTCTTGGGGCTCAGAACGCGCAACACAAATCTCGTCTTTCACAACAAATGCCTCAACCGTATGAGTACCAGCATACTGAGTGTGCTCTGCTCGAGAATTGCCGTACGGTAGCTCTCCGTCATCAAAGCCCCCTCGGAGTCCTGTTCTGCCAAGAGCTGAAGCTTCTTCTCCAGTATTCACTACCTGCCATTTCACTGTATACGGTGGCGGTGTGTTAGTAAAAGCATGAAATGCCAACCCATACGTTTGCGGAACAGGGCGGATTGTTAATCGCCACAGATTCTTGATCGCATTCCTGCTTTTACGAACTTGCCCTGTAACCTCCACGTCGAAACGGAGATCCATTGGCCAAGGCGGCAGTTGCTTGTGGGCGATTGACCCTAGTCTCGGTACAACTACTGAAGTACCGCCAGACGACCCCGTTGAAGCCTCTACACCCAACGCCTCAGCCAAGTATTCACGAGTATCTGCCTCGAATGCTTTCCCACTCGCAATTGATAAATCTTGGCGCACCCACGCAAGCCAATCAAAAAATGCTGCCGCTCGATTGCTCCCTGGATCATTCCATCGATTCGCGAAGTTTTCGTTTGGATTTACTGGGTTAGGGATGACCCACTGTCCATCACGCAGCTGGATGAGCTGCGATGTCGCGTAGCCTTCGATCCGATCGAGTATCCCCGTTAGTGCTGTTTCAATATCCATCTGGCCGTCATACGCCAGAGCAGCCAATGTCGTGATTATCATCGAGATCGGCTTCTCTTTTTCCCACATATGACCGGCAAAGCGCATGTCGCGATGCCGCTTGAGTATTTGAATAACTCTTTGCAGAGGGCTTCGAACAAGTGCGTCTGGTACGGCATCAACACTCGCATAGATCAGTTGATGTGACTCTGCGAGGATTCGCTTCTGATCAGGAGCTACCCGAACCCACGCTGCGGCATTCAGACTATCGAACCATAGCCCGTACCCACGCGGATTCGAGCCCCCCTCAACCCACACATATTCTGAGGGGTTAACTCTTTCGGTGATAGCAATAGCCTGATTTGCAAACTGATCGGCTGCACCAGCCTCCAACAGCATCGTTAATCCTGGAGTATCTTCCGGGATAGATGGTAACACATCGAGATGGAAGCCAACGCCATCTGTTTCTGCGTACTCGAGCGTCCAACAACGGCGGCCTTCCAAATCCAGCATCCGCTTGTATGTCTCGCTTGCCTTGAGTCGCTCTCCCACCATGTGCTTAAGATTCTGAGGCGAAACGGTTTGCTTCTGAATGCCTAGCTCACAAACAAGATCGATATCGTAGTCGGCATCCTTGCCATCACGCAATGGGCGAATAACTGTACCGAGCCGAAAAGACCCTTGCGGGTAGATCTGAGGGCGAAAGTTTAAAAGCTGTGACCCTTCGGCTTCTAGCCAACGACCGACCGCTTCATATCGTTCAACAGCTACTTTGTACTTTGACGGCGGAATATCAAGATCTTGGATAACTGATTCAAGAATCGTTCCAAGTGCAATGCCTGTCGTATTGCTCATTGTGACACCTCCTGCTCCGAATGGAACGGCTCAAAAGAAGCTGCATCATGCGAACCAAATTCAGACATGAATGTCGGGCCGAAATGCTGACTGGTGTAAGATGCCTTCGCGATTAGTTCTTTCATCGTGCTCGTTTTATCAAGTTTAAAGAGCTCATCCGGAACTTTGGGATCAAGTCGACGCACTCGATCAGCTCCAAGGAGAAGCGATGCAAGGTTATT
>JAESUV010000269.1 GCA_016762975.1 Gammaproteobacteria bacterium
GAGAAGATCTTAATGGGCTATACAGACTATACTCAGATTCGCACATTGTAGTCTTCCCAATCGCGATTTTGTAATGGATCCATAGAATATCGATCAATCTATAAGCTCAATATACTTTTTAAGTACAGTTCTGTACTCTTCAGTCAGATAAGGAATTTGTAGAAGCGATAGAATTCCATCGCTATAGTTTTTAGGTTTTCCTGTTTTTTAGACCTGCTATAGAGAGCTTAAGGCTGATAAATTTCCAAGATGATAGAGGCTTGACCATGCAGCTAGTTATCGGTAACAAAAATTATTCATCGTGGTCACTGCGGCCATGGCTGCTGTTGAAGCATTTTGATATCCCTTTCGAGGAAATTTCTATCGCACTATTCACTGAGGGATACCAGCAGGAGCTTGCTAAGTATTCGCCAACATTGCGTGTGCCGGTGCTGAAGGATGGCGATAGTACGATCTGGGATTCACTGGCTATTTGTGAGTATGTGTCAGAAAAATATTTACAAGGTTTTGCTTTGCCCACAAATATCGAGAAGCGCGCTCTATGCCGCGCCTATTGTAGCGAGATGCATTCCGGCTTCATGGCTGTACGTTCCGAGATGCCCATGAACTGCAGAGCATCCAAGAGACTAGAGATATCTGCGGCGGCCGAAGCGGATTGCAGGCGAGTGGACGAGTTGTTTAGCGATGCTAGGGTCCGGTTCTCTAGTCGCGGCGGTTACCTCTTTGGGGGATTTTCTTTGGCTGACTGTATGTTCGCTCCGATGGTAATGCGTTTTACTACCTATGGTATCGAACTTTCCGAATCCAGCCAGGAATACGTGAGAGTAATGTTACAAAATACCGCTTTATCAGCCTGGGTTGCTGATGCCAAAAGTGAGTCTCAGATTCTTCCTGATTTCGAATTGGGAGAAGAGATTAGCCCCTGAAATATCGGATTCTTCTGCAATATGTCTTAAATACATTCTCGGCCAAAAAAATCTGCCAAATCCCATAATTTTGATCAATTTCTTCTGATCCTGCCCGATACCTATGACTGAGGTGCCTCTTATTAAATCCATGGCCACTCTGGTAACGCAGTCGACTTCGCTATTAAGACGCGCTTTCGCCTGCATGCATCGTCCTGCTAAGAAAGTTAACGTAAAGGACGTTACCCTTGCAGGTGGAGCCTAGCGCGTACCACCGTGGTGTTATCTCGCTTACTAAGGGCTTTAGGCCAATAGTCGCGCGAGATACCTGCAGTGTCACGTGCCAGACTCCCGCAGAGTGGGCATAGACTTGATAAGAGGTGGTTTTGATCAGGCTTTGATGACGGGCGCGCGAAATGCGCCTGTGCTTGGAGTCTGTATTTGGCAGGAGCCGTGTAAAATGTACTTGGACTATTTTTCTCTCGAACGACATCCGTTTCGTATTACTCCCGACACATCGTTATTTTTTTCGGGTGGTAATCAGGGTAGGGGTGTAGTGCTCGATGCAATGCTATTTGCAATTGAGAGTGGCGAAGGAATTCTCAAGGTAGTAGGCGAGGTTGGCAGCGGGAAAACAATGCTCTGCCGTATGTTGGAAGAACGCTTGCCGGAAACTACAGAGATTGTCTACCTCGCTAACCCGAGGCTCAGTCCAGATGAAATCCTGTATGCCATCGCATTTGAGTTGAAACTGCCAGTGCGCAGCGATACGTCGAAGTTGTTGGTTATGCAGCAGTTGCAAAATTACCTCATTAAACAGCATGCGGCAAATAGACGTGTCCTTGTCATCATCGAAGAAGCTCAGGGTATGTCGATAGAAACCTTGGAAGAGATTCGACTGTTTAGTAATCTCGAAACAAAAGTCGACAAACTGATGCAGATTATTCTTTTCGGTCAACCTGAACTGGATAGGAATTTAAGCTCGAAGAATATTCGTCAGCTACGCGAGCGCATCACCCATAGTTTTCATCTAAATCCATTAACTACCAATGAATTGTCGGAATATGTACGTTTTCGTCTCGGCGCTGCTGGTTGTCCTTGTCCGCAGTTGCTTACGAGAAGAGCCGAGTGGTTATTGTCGAAGGCATCGGGAGGTCTAACTCGACGCATTAATATACTTATGGATAAGGCGCTGCTGGCTGCATTTGCCGAGAACGTGCTTGATGACATTGAGCTAAATGCGGGCGCGCCACCACTTATCACCGCGCGGCACGTATGGGCAGCCATCTGCGATAGCGAGTACCTGCCCGCAGCGTGGCGTATTAATTTTTCACCTCGGCGAGTAGTTAATGCGGGCATGTTGGCCGCTGTGTTGGTAGTAGCGATAATTGTCTGGCCGCAGGCGGGTAGTATAGCAAGGCAGTCGCAAAATATTGATCAGTTCAGTAGCAAGCTTATTGAGCAACAGGGTGCAGCTAATCCTGTCCGCGTATCAGCAGCCGGAAATCGTGATAGTGAAACGGGCATAGAACTTGAACAGCGCTCACAAGCTCAGAAACCTCAATTCTCTCTCATGTCGGTGGAAGGTGACGTTAATTCGTTGAATGTAGCAGGAAATACAATTGGTACTAGGGCGCATTTAGTAGCTGGCTCCGAGAGGGGTAGTCGAAACAGAGTTGCTATTGTTCCCGAGGAAGTCGTACGCATTGAGTCTAGCTTGATAGAAGGATTTGTTCAGCCCAGTTGGATTAATAACATCGTGGCGGCGCCTGTAGGGATGCAGCTCGCCCCCGCAGATATGAGTTTCGGTCGATCAGCAGCACGAGGCAAGTTGCAGAATCGCTTACTTGCATCTATCGACTGGCTGAGGAATTCAAACGGCAATGGATATACCGTGCAGTTCTTATCTGGGGAAACTAATAATTTGGAATTTGCGGAATCATTCTTACAAATACTCGATGAGCATGACCTATTGGCTGATAGCTATGTCTGTATATCCAGCTACAGAAATAGAAGTTATTGGACTATCAAATATGGCAATTTCGACGGTCTAAGCCTTGCCCGGAATTTTATCGAAAGGCTTCCCTCGACGATCTACGAATACAAACCTTTTGTGCAGAATATGAGCAGTGTTGAATGCAACACGAACAATAGCATTGCCGGCCTGATTTTGGAGTGATTTGTATGTTGAACGTTGATCGAAAAATTTTAAGCATGGCCTTTAGCCTATCGCTGCTCTCGGCATGTGGCGCATTGCAGATTGACCCTGCGGGCGCTATTGCGGATCGACCCGCCAATGGCAGGCATCTCGTCGCGTCGACAGTAGCTCCTGAATCAGGTATCCCAGGTATCGTCAGGCCATTGCCTGCAGTTACTGCCCCGCAATTAGAGGCACCCTTGGAGCTCTATTCGGTGGTTGTGCAAGATGTCGAGGTTAGACAGCTTCTATTCGCTATGGCAAGAGATGCAGACATCAATATCGATGTGCACTCCTCAGTAACCGGTTCTGTGAGCCTAAATGCGATTGATCAGACTCTGCCGCAAATTCTGGATCGACTCTCTAAACAGGTATCAATAGTTTGGGATTTCGAGCGCGAAGACTATCTGACTGTAAAGGCAGACCTTCCTGTACTGCGTAACTACCGAATCGACTATGTCAATGTGGCTAGGAATGCGCAGTCTACAGTCGCAATAACCTCCGGCGTAGGAGGCGATGAGACGAATACTTCCACTTCAACGTTAAGTCAGGTTTCGAATAATGATTTTTGGCAGACACTGGAATCTAACTTGGCGAGCATACTCGGCGAAGGCCCAGAAGATGATGGTAGCAGCACTATTATAATGAGCCCAGAGAGCGGGCTAGTCACTGTTCGTGCAACGAACCGCCAGCACGAAGACGTCTTCGCGTTTATCGAGGCGGTTCGAACTCGAGCCCTTTATCAAGTGCTGATAGAGGCGACCATTGTTGAAGTGAACCTAAATGATCGATTCCAGTCTGGAGTTGACTGGTCCTTGCTTGCGAGAGATAGCGGACAAGTAAACTTTACTCAGAACTTGTTAGGCTTAAACTTGGCCTCTACACCAACAAATATCTTAACCATAGACAAGTCGTCAGGGCCTGATGCGATTGCCTCGACGGTTAGGCTGCTATCTCAGTTCGGTGACACGCAGGTACTGTCTAGTCCGAAGATAATGGCTCTGAATAATCAAACGGCAATGCTCCGAGTTGTCGACAGCAGAATATATTTTACTATCTCGGTCGAGCCCGGTGTTGCGGCGAGTGCAGCCGGCCCGGGAACCCAAACTGTCTTCACTAGTGAAGTTCATAGTGTTCCCATCGGCTTTACGATGGCGGTAACTCCGCAGATAAGCGATAACGATCAAGTCACGTTGAACATACGTCCGACTATATCCCGCATAATTCGTTTCGTTAATGACCCGAACCCTGCCTTAGCTCAGGAGAACGTAATCAGTCAGATACCGGAGGTTCAGATCCGTGAAATTGAATCCATACTAAAAGTTGAAAGCGGACAGATAGCGATTTTAGGTGGTTTGATGCAAGACACAGTCGAGAACAGCAATACAGGTTTACCTGGACTGAACCGTCTTCCAATTATAGGAAATATGTTTAGCCAGAAAGATAATAGTGTGGCGAAGACGGAGTTAATTATTTTTATCCGGCCAGTTGTTATTAAGCAGCCTAGCATAGAAGGCGATTTTCGGAATTTTAGAGAGTATCTGCCAACTGGTTCAAGTTCCAATTCCAATGGGGATGCTCAACTAGCATTCTAATGACGAAGTCAGCACGAAACAACTGAGAAGACCCCATGAGTCTATTGATGGACGCGCTGCGCAAGGCCGAGGAAGCGAAGAAGAAGGCCGCGCAACAAGATAAGTCCGATAAAGCTGCTCCTGTCACCGTTGCTGAAAAGCAGCAGGCGAGCGGTGTGATTGAAAAAGTATTGGAAGATGCCTCTACGCCGGATATCAGGCTCAGCATGGAAGCCATGGACGAAGTGTCTACGCGTTCAGCCGTGCCCAACCTCGAAACCGCAATCGAATTTGAAGACGAAGACGATTATGTGCTGCCAACTTCGGTCGGAGCTGCGAAGGAGTCCGCGGCCGAAAGTGACACGAATTCAGAGCAAAGCCTTAGTAGTGAAAAAGGAGCTAGAATTGAGCTAGAACAGATCAATCCTAGAACGGGGGAAAATGCAGGAACATCTGCGGATGCCTTGAGAGCTGATCTAGGCGATTCGCTAACATCGGCTAAGGCAGAGCAGCGGCAAGCTTCTAAAGCTGAGCATGAGGCCTCTGGCTTCGATGGTTTTGAAAGTGAAGAGGCGGCTCCAGATACGGTAATATCAAATACAAAGAAGTCTGAAAAGGTGCAGGATTCTCGTGTGATAGTAAAGGCTGCAGAGCAGTCTATAGAGCGAGCGAGAGACAGAGACGAGCCTAGGCG
>JAESUV010000001.1 GCA_016762975.1 Gammaproteobacteria bacterium
CGCTTCAATCTGAGCGTCGAGATGCTGGCCCTCTGTCGATACTCGCGCGTATCCTAATATCATTCCAAAAACCTTCAAAAACTGGCTTAGTTTTGAACGTGGTTTTTGGCGGCGTCAACCGGGCAGGGTACGAAAGTTTCCAATAACGACCGTTTTTGGCATGGATGCCAGCATGGAAAGGTGTCTACCACTTGGCCCGTAGCTACGTCAAAAATCAGAGGGTTTGCAAATGCTGTAGCTTGTTTTCAAGAACTGCGGTGACAATCTTGGAGTCAAAGGGCTCGGCCAGAAATTTGAACAAGGGGCGCCATGCCTCAACGCCGGTTATATATCGGTTATAGCGCATGGTGATACACTGCTCAGGATGCGCCGCTGCAAAATCAGCGTAAAGTGTTTCGGCTTGGGTTAATTGGTGACGGACTTTGGCTTCATCCATATATTTCCACCAGCCCGAGCGCACAACTTCGTCATGGTCCCGGATGTTGAAAATAAACCGTGCATCCGGAAAGAACCGGTGCAGAAAGCTTAGCATCACAGGGAACAAGGCAGGATCGGTATGCCAGCGAATTTCCTTAAATCCCGTAACCCGCGTATTATCATTTGGGCGCAAAACCGTTTGGATAAAACTACCTGCCAATGCTTCACCCAAGGCCTGCTCAGAAACACACTCATAGCCATACCAAGGATGTTGAGGTGTTGTGATCTGCCCTTCTGCGCGCATCTTGCTGCCCTGCTCTGACCGTTGGACAGTGTCCCAGGCCCTTGCCAGTGAGGCCAGCAGGTTTTCATTCTCTCCCCGGATCAGATAGCCGGGCAGGTTGTTCAGCAGGTTTTGCAAAAGTGTTGAGCCTGACCGCCCATAGGTGACGATAAAAACGGACTTTTCCAGCCGGGGAAAGGAGGTGTTCACCATGGTAAAACCAATCAAATTTTCAACGCAAAAGGGCCCCTAATGGGGCCCTTCGCTTAAGAGTAAAACCGTTAGAGGCTATGCTATAGAATTAACCAGTCATCCAAAGCGGTTTGGAAGTTAGCGTCTCCGAGGATGGACGGGGTGGATAAGGCCTGGGCAGCGGCATCAGAAAACAGACCCGTAAAGGTAATCGTCTGCCCACCTACAACTGCCAGAGTAGTGCCTGTGAGACTATCAGTCATCGCATCGATAACATCCTGAGTGGAAGTAAACGCGTGATTGGTGCCCGATAGGTCAAGTACATCCCCTTCATCAGCAGCTGCACCAAATTCAAAGTCGGTTATAGTGTCGGCGCCATTTCCTGTGACGAAAGCAAACGTGTCATCATCTGCTCCACCCGTAAGAGTATCATTACCAGCACCGCCCCAAAGAAGGTCTTCATCATTACCACCATCAACACTGTCGTTGCCTGCGCCATTAAAGATCTCGTCATCACCGTCACCACCGCCAACAACTGTGTCGTTACCGCCACCAGCAAAGATTGTGTCATCACCATTGCCACCGTTCAAGATATCAATACCGTCATCGCCACCAGCAAAAAGGGTGTCATCACCATTGCCACCGCCCAAGCTATCAGCACCGTTGCCGCCACCGACGATGTCGTTGTCGTCACCGCCATCAATGATGTCAGCACCTTCGCCACCCCAGATGACGTCATCACCCTCATTGCCGAAAACGTTTACGTCAGCACCTGCACCAGCAAAGATGACGTCGTTACCAAGGCCACCGATCAAAATGTCCTCACCATCGCCACCAGCTAAGGTGTCGTTGCCAGCGCCGCCGTTAATTGAATCGCTTCCAGTGCCAACGCCACCGTTACCAGCCCAAAACACGTCGTCAAAGGCACTGCCAATGATGTTGTTGGCTTGGCTATCGCCATGTGTTGTCACACCAGCGGTTGCTGCGCTCGCGTCGATGTCTTTATCAAGATTAATAGTCAGGTTCACAGCCACATCGGTTGTGTCACCAGCGTCATTCGTGATCGTGGCGACAAATGTAGCGGCCGCAATATCATCGTCAGCGTCCGCTGTGACACCGACAGCGTAAAGGCTGTCTGCGGGAGGTGTGTAAGCAAATGTCCAAGCAGCAACATCGCTACCAGTCGCAGCTACAAACTCAATAGCAACAGATCCACCGTCGGCTGAAGTGTAGGTCTGGCCGGCATCGTAGTTAACACCATCAATGGTAACGCCTGCAGCTTCATCTGTGGTCGCGTCCTCAGCAACTAGACCAGACAGAGCAGTGTATGTTAAGACGCTCGCAGAAAGAACAGCTGCAGCTCCTGATAAGTCTTCGTCAGCCACGGTAAGGTCTGTACCAAACAAAGCGTCGCTAGACAAATCCAGCGAGAAGTCGCTGGCATTGGAAACCTGAACAAATTCCAGATTGCTTGTTACAGCAAGCTCGCCCCAAAGCATATCTGCAGGAGTACTACCAGTAAAATTATCTTCCCCTTGGTTAATAACGTCGCCAGCCTCTAGTCCAGAAACCAAAGTGTCTGTGCCATCACCACCATCGATAGTTTCATAAGGTATATTCGATCCGCCTAGAAGATCCGCGGCTGAATCAACGGTGATTGTATCATTACCGTCGCCAGCAAGGATGTCATCTGCGTCTGCGCCGCCATTGATTTGATCGTCGCCAGCTGCACCGTTGATTACATCATTACCATCACCAGGCGCGATGATGTCGGCATCATTCGTGCCTGAAATAGTGTCGTCATTTTGACTACCATTAAATATTGCCATTTGTTTAGTCTCCAATTATATTATTTCAGCTGTCCAAAAAGAAAAAACTTTTCAGAAATTAATTCTACTTGATCTATTACCAGTTGTTACAATGGCATGTCAATGATCAAGAGGGTGTGAGATGAGAGTGGATTAACATGCTAAAAGTTCTCTCTGAAATACTTAAATATATTGTTTCCTTATTTCTCTTCTGTAGTAAAATGGATAGCCAATCCAACATGCGGGTCAAGCCTTCCCAGATACGTGCATGCCAGTATACGCGCCAGAGTGAACAACTTGTTGCTTAAGTACAACAATACACGTCTAAACATAAAAACAGGACGTTCACATCCGGGCATCACAAGGGCGGCACTATCACGGTTCATCCGCAACCTTGCCCCTAGTATTATACACCCCGGCCAGAAGCCTCCACGGCTGGGTGAATGTAGGACTGCAATGCGGGTCACGAATAGCGTTAATTTACTTGTGCCTAAACCTTGTTGAAGATAAACAACCGAAGTTCCAAAGAGGCCTAAAACCCCCAATAATTTACGGTACACACATTCATGACGATACAAATTTACGAAAAAGGCAGGGAAGAGCTTCGTGAAGCACGTCGCGAAGGTCGCGCGGCATACTGGTTTGTGGCCGTCTTTAGTTTTTTTGCCAACTTACTGATGCTGACGGGCCCGCTCTACATGCTGCAAGTGTATGATCGCGTATTGGGCAGTAAATCCGAAGAAACGCTGGTGGCGTTAACAGTTCTAGTTGCGTTTCTTTACGGCATGATGGGCTTGCTGGATTTTACCCGCAGTCGGATCATGGCGCGTGTCGGAATGCAATTTCAAGCGCACCTGGATCGTAGGGTTTTTGAGGCTTCGGTGCGCAAATCGGCGCTACTACCTGATGAAAATAGTGCAACAGGCAGTCGTGATTTGGAAACCGTGCAGCGATTTATGACATCCCCTGTACTTATGGCATTTTTTGACTTGCCTTGGACGCCCGTCTTTTTGTTTGGCATCGCTCTTTTCCACCCTTGGCTCGGCATACTGGCCATAACGGGCGGCGCAATATTGGTTTTTATAGCCCTGCTGAACCAGATGATGTTACGCAAACCAGTAGCGTCGGGAACCAACGCTTCGATACAAGCCGAGAGCATTTCTGGGCAGATATGTAATAATGCTGAAATGATCCAGAGTATGGGAATGCTAAGCGCTGCGTTCAATCGGTGGCAAGTTGCGCGCGGAAACGCGCGGCGTGGACAGCTAGAATACGCTGATGTTGGCGGTATGTTTAGTTCAACAACTAAGGCGTTTCGGCTATTTCTTCAATCAGCCATGCTGGGTTTGGGTGCCTACTTGGTTTTGCAAAATGAAGTGACCCCTGGCGCAATGATTGCGGGGTCAATTTTATTAGGCAGGGGTTTGGCACCAATTGAATTAATGATCGGGCAATGGGTATTGGTCGAAAGCTCTCGCAAAAGCTGGCGGAACTTGTCAAACCTGCTTGGTGCAATGCCGCCTATCGCTGAATGCACGCCACTACCGCGACCAAAAGCCAGGCTCGAAGCACAACAAATATCCATTTTACCGCCTGGGCAAAAGCAGCTGACGTTACGGGGCGTTTCTTTTGCGCTTAATCCCGGGCAGGCTTTAGGAGTGATTGGACCTTCAGGATCAGGTAAATCCACATTGGCACGGGCCCTAACTGGCGTATGGCATCCAGTATCTGGAAAAATCCGTCTTGATGGCGCCTCTTTGGAGCAGTATAGCCCAGAAATGTTAGGCCAGTATGTGGGCTATTTACCACAAACTGTGCAGTTATTTGACGGTACCGTCACTGAAAACATCGCGCGACTATCACAAGACCCAGACCCCGAAAAAGTTGTCTCGGCGGCTCGTATGGCTGATGCCCATGATATGATCCTGAAACTACCCAATGGGTACAACACATTGATTAGTGGTGCTGGCGGGCAGCTTTCAGGCGGACAAGCACAGAGGGTTGGTCTCGCTAGGGCAATGTATGGTGATCCAGTGATCTTGGTGCTGGATGAGCCTAACTCAAATCTCGATAATGAGGGTAGCATAGCATTAAACAAAGCCATTCACGCTATGAAGAAAAAAGGTTGTGCAATCTTGATCATGGCGCATCGACCTTCAGCGATCCAGCAATGTGAATTTTTACTGATGCTTGATGCAGGGCAGCGCACTGCATTTGGCCCAAAAGATGAAGTGCTTGCAGCAGTGGCTGCAAACCACAAGAAAATTCAGGCAGCCAAAAAGCAAGGAGGCGTTCTATGATGAGAGAGTGGGAGTTCCCCATTGGCCGTCAGATTTTACTAGGCATGATGGGACTTATTGTTTTGCTGGGAGGCTTTGGTACTTGGGCGGTTACTGCTAATATTTCAGGAGCGGTCGTGACCAGCGGTCAGGTCGAGGTAGCTCAGAACCGACAGGTTGTTCAACATCTAGATGGTGGGGTGGTTGATGTTATACAAGTAGACGAAGGTGATGTGGTTGATGTTGGGGATATATTAATTCAGCTTGATCCAAGTTCGCTACGTTCGCAATTGCTGATCATTGAGGGACAATTGTTTGAGATCATGGCGCGGCGTGGAAGGTTCGAAGCTGAACGGGATCAGGCCAATAATATTACTTTCGACCCTTTACTGGAGGAGCGGGCACGCAAGGATGACGAAGTGCGCAGTCAGAAGGAAGGGCAAATTAGTCTGTTTGAGGCTCGCATAGATTCAGTCAAACAAACAACCAACCAACTGAACGAGCGCGCCAATCAAACGAAAGAGCAAATTCAAGGGATTCTTGCACAGCAGACTGCGCTTGAACGTCAACTAGAATTGATTGGCAAAGAACTCACCGATCAGCAATCTTTGCTAGACCGCGGTTTGTCACAAGCAAGTCGTGTTCTAGCGCTGCAGCGAGAAGACGCGCGGTTAAGTGGTGAAAACGGCCAACTGCGGGCGCAAAAAGCGCAGGCTGAAGGCCGTATCACTGAGTTGAATATTGAAATACTCAAACTTGGTACAAGCCGTCGTGAACAGGCAATCTCTCGTATGCGCGATTTGCAATATAGCGAGTTAGAACTGGCTGAGCAGCGCCGTGCCCTAATCGAACAGCTCAGCCGTATGGATATAGCAGCCCCAGTGGCAGGCATTGTGTATGGCTTGACAATCTTTGCCCCCAGATCGGTCATAACGGCAGCCCAACCATTACTTTATATAGTGCCGCAAGATCGCCCTCTCGTGATTGGAGTTCGCATACCGCCAATCCATGTCGACGAGGTGTTTACCGGGCAGCAAGTAACCCTCCGGATGTCGTCCCTGAACCAACGTCAGTCACCTGAGCTTAACGGCCATATAACGAAGATTTCCGCTGATGCATTTATCGACAAAGCGACAGGTATTAGTTACTATAAGGCGGAGATCATTCTGGAAGATGGTCAGGTGGATTTGCTGCCTGAAGGCGTAACTCTAATTCCAGGTATGCCTGTTGATGCATTCATCAAGACTACGGATCATACGCCACTAACATATCTAATTAAACCGCTATCCGATTACTTCACCAAGGCATTTCGCGAAAGCTGATGTCGTGCACATATAAGATAATAGCATTGAACTACCAGTTCTAAGTGGATAAAAATAGCTCGCAATTAATACGATATACTGAGAGGCTATAAAATATAAATAAATGATTGGCGGGTTTACTTGCAGTAAACGCTTCCTGACCATTTCCAACCTCAATCCACAGCTGAAAGAATGTTGATGCTAGATATGGACGTAGATTTAAATAATAGTCACCTTTTGATTATTGCCGCCTGTGACTTAGAGGCCGCGCACAAATTAAGCTTGCCAGTAAATTTACTACTAATGCACCCAGATACACACTTAACACTAAACAGCACCGAGGTCGCCATTGAGGCAATGACGTCGCGAGTAATTGGCGCGATGGCCTTTTCTAAAGCTGGACAAGCAGCATTACAGGCCATGGTTGATAGTTGGTATGATAAAACTGGAGGCCAGCCGCCCAAACTCATTGACCTTAGTAAGGGCAGCGAACCACGGGAAAGATTAAGTACGGCATTGCGCTATATCGCCCAGTTGTATCGTTTCAAGGTAGACAAGTTTGTCACTCATAATTCCAATCTGCTACGACAGATGGCTAATCTGAGAATTGCTCAGGAGGAAACCTTAAGTGAACTTGAAGCGATAGAGCAATTTTTACTGAAATCAGTGGAAACACGTCGATGGCAAGTACAAAGCCATGGTCCCATTCTAGACGATCAAACGGCACTATTTAAATTGTCCTCTAATACCAAGTTACGTCAACTATTATCGGCCAGTAGCATGGGGGTGTCTGATGTGTCTTTTATGCTCATTAATCAGGAAATCCCCACGGAAGGAAGCCTTACCGCCACACTGTATTTGCTTGAAACGAACAAGACTATTGCCCAATGGGTGTTGCCTGCAGCCGATCTCACAGCGGGTTGGCAGCGTTTATCTCTCATATGTGCGCTTGATCAAGACGAACAGTCTCTCCATCTAAGCTTGGAATGGCGAGGAGAGGAGCATCTCTGGATTGCTGGGAGCATCCATCATCCAGATGCAGATTACTGCGCAAAAACAGGTGAAGACACGTACGACAGGATACTCGCACATCAGGTATGGAAATATCTTCCCGGTAGTTCTGCTCCAGTACCCGAAGACGCACATTGGATTGGTGGCCCTATACCTGAACGGTTTTATATTGAGCCTGTACGTCTGGCTAATGCAGTTTCCGCAGACCCAAACATCAATTGTCTACAATACTTTAAAAGCTTAGAGGCCTTGCAAGTTCATCCTGTTAAGGGCTCAATTACTGCTGGTCGTATTGCACGAGGTGTTCCACCATCAACCAACCAGATCAAGGCCACAATCGGGGGGCGGTCCGAACATGGTCCAAAGATCGAATATGCGCTGGCAACCGCTCCACTGCACCCCGTGCGTGAGTTAGGTGACCTAGTTATGGATTGCGAACGTCACGGCCGCATCTCGGACTGGTTGCCCCTATCAAAAGATGTACAGGGGCAGCTAACCTTGAATCTGCGTGCTCCATCAGAGAAAGTATCTGATCTATACTTATTGACCAGGCTAGCTCCTGATGAGAGTTCGCAACGTGGTTGGGCTACATTCCGAAACATCTGGCTATCTGCCTGATTATGTCAAATCAAAATCATGATGTGGCTCCACGCTTAGCTATAATAGTCCCAGTTTTTGGGCATTCGGTATTAGTAAGTGAAGCATTACAAAGTGCGCTGGATCAGAAAACAGAATTTAACACTCACATCGTAATAGTTAATGATGGCTGCCCTAATATTGAAACAGATCTGGTCCTGTCGGCTATTTTCGGACAGCACCCAGATCGTATTACCTATCTACGTAAAGCTAATGGCGGTCTAAGCTCTGCCAGGAATTTCGCTATCAAGCATATTCTAAAGTATATGCCATCAATCGAAGCGATGTTCATGCTAGATGCAGATAACCGACTTCGACCGCAATCGATGGCACGCGCTATGGCTACTTTAGACAAAACAGAAAAAGCCGACTGGGTATATCCTAGTATCGATATGTTCGGGGTTAAGGCTCGTTGCGATTATAGTGGGCCATATTCTCGGCTAATTCATAGTGAAATGAATATTTGTGAGGCCGGCAGCCTCATTCGCCGCGTAGTTTTTGAAAGCGGGGTTATGTTTGACGAGACCTATACCTTGGGATTTGAGGATTGGCATTTTTTCCTACAAGCTGGTGATGCAGGATTTAGAGGCATTAACCTTGAAGAGTTTGGATTTTTATACCGAAAACGTCCTGAAAGTATGTTGGCTAGTGCTGATCGCAATACTGGTTTGTTGGTAGGCCAAATTCGCCAATCACATCCTGATCTCTTCCATCCAGTTGCTCAAGCCCATCTTGAACAAAGAGAGGCTCCACGCTTTGCTATTTATCTGTCTGATGAAGACCTGGTTTTGTTGACTACAGATCCTGATATGGGAACAGAAGTCACGCTATCGGACTATGAACGCCTATACTGGAGTAGCCAAACGACACCTATGAAATATCGCGTACCGCCCTTTCTGGTGGTCACGTCCCGCACCCTTCTGGATGAGCTTTGTTTAACAGGATTGTTGCACTGGACAGTGTGGCAAATGGAACAGGCTGTAATGGCAAATGGCTTAGCCTTCGCCACACATAAGACACCGATAGCACCTGGTGAAGTTGGGTACCAGCCGATCGGCTCAATCCAAAACAAAGACCAAGATGCGGCCATATTTTGGATCATATCTATAGATCGCCTAAAGGCGCTAACAAGATCTAATGATCCAATCAAAGGCTTGCCTGATATTCTACAGCATGATGCCCAGATTACAGGGCAAAAAATTATGCTGCCAAGCTCTGCTCCAGCTGTTACTCAAGGTTTGTATCACTGTGTAGGAAAGCTTCAGRGTTCACGCTATCGTGCWGCTGGGTTGCGCCGATGGAGTTGGCGACARCCCTCTATTYTATGGCGTGGGAAAGAACATCTAATCCTCCGGAARTGGTTTAATAAACAGCCTGYTTTTCCTCGGGTATGYAYTGATACACATAATATTGGAGTATTAGTAAAATCTGCATCTGATATCTTRCCAAATATTMTYGAARCTATTGTTTMTAAAMAARAAAAAWCGRCGCGMYTGCATTTGTTTRTAATGGAAGRTACGACTGCTARARTTGAAGAAAGCTCACTTRATTACATTCATAGTATATCTTTTTTRRRYGAAAAAGAATTCGACCAYCTTGCSTCCCGAAAGAKYMAGTTTCWCGGKGCCTTTTTACCTRCTCCAAAAGCATYATCKGCTAATGATAAAGCGATGGGAATGCTTTACTGGCTAGATGAAKTACATAATTTCAACTGCCCAGCAGCATCGYRTTTGATGGGRTCTTTGCGRCGCTTCGGCATCACTACAACSCTGCATTTTAACACATACCATTCCAAAGACAGGTCTGTTGATACTGGTCTCGCCCTAGCTTATGAGCACGCTTATAATCATTTATTGGTACCTGATGAGGTAACCTCAGAATATCTTTGTAGTATGGGTATTCCTGCCTCAAAGATGCGTGTGTTGGGATCTAAGGCTTCCTCATTTTGATCAGCGTCTCCGCCACAATCCGGCCCTTCAAATCATCCCCTTCTGTCTGACTGCAAAGTTCTGATCTAATCAACCCAAATGTCCTCCGGCGGCCTGCCTTCAAAGTATCGATCATAGGCTTGCTCCAATCCGTTTTCAAAGTTGCGCGTGTAGCGATTAGTATCAAAAAGTGGCAGCGTTAGGCGGTTGGCGTCTAGTTTTTCTTTAACAGTGGCAAGAATATCTGGATTGCGGGCTAGCTTGAGAATGAGTGCTTCGTAGTCTGTTTCAGTTATAGTGATGAGCTCCGGCAATCCTACAGCGTTTAACAGGCTCGCAGCCACGCGAGCTGCAAACTGGTTCCCTATTTTTGTTACGACAGGCAGTCCSRYCCAAAGCGCCTCACTTGCCGTTGTGTGTGCATTATAGTTGAACGTATCGATGAAAAGRTCGGCGCATTTGTGCCGCGCCAAATGCTCGKAATGTGGTAGTTTTTCCGTCAGGACGAGGCGCGATGGATCGATGCCACGTGCTACTGCTTCTTTGCGCAAGTTTTGCTCGGCCCACTTGTTCGACTTCGCCAGCCACAAAACGCTGCCATCGATCTTGTCGAGCAGCCGCATCCAGATGTCAAATTCTTGCGGGCTGATCTTGTAATTGTTGTTGAAACAGCAAAATACGAAACCATCTTCGGGAAGGCCGAACTGAGATTTTGTAATTGTTRCTTCTGAAATCTCACTTGTATTGTCTGTCGGCAGGTATGTGTCTGGAAGGCGGATGATTTTTTCAGTGTAAAAACTCTGAAACTCCTCCGGAATCAGAACGTCATCGGCAATGATGTAGTCCATAAAATCTGCCCCCGTTGTGCCGGGGAACCCGAGGAATGTGATTTGTACAGGGGCAATACGTTGGGAAAAAAGCCCTAATCTCGTTTCTTTGGTGTGTCCCATCAAGTCAATGGCGATGTCTATTYCACTCTCACGAGCCATACTGTAAATATCCGGATCGCTCAGGTCACGCACATCATGGAATTCGTCAACTGCTGCTATGATGCGGTTTTGTATTTGGCTACGATCACTTTTACTGAAGGAAAAGGCATGTATCTCGAAACTGCTTCGGTCGTGCAATTCCAGCATTCTTACGAGTAAATAGCTCATAGGGTGGGTTTTGAAATCAGCACTGAAGTAACCGATCCTTAGCCGCTCTGGCCTGGCGTTCGGTTTTACGGGAAGCGGCCGCGGCACTTGTTTATATATTTCGCGCGAGAAATTCTGCGAACGGAGCATCTGCCGTTCTGAGTTGTCCTCTATTGATAGCATTGAGAACGGTGGCACTGCTTTGGTAGTTACGCCAAGACGTTCAAAATCCGATGCAGGACGATCATACTCACGCCAATCGCAAATATGTTGCCTTTGATGGAGCATCTGTGATTCGGCTCCAGCGAAGTCCGGCTTGATCGCAAGCGCGCGCTGATAGGCGTTGATAGCCTCGTCGAGCTTGCCCTGRTCCTGCAACGCGYTGCCTATATTGCCGTRTGCCTCGGCGAAGTCCGGCTTGATCGMGAGCGCGCGTTGGTAGGCGGTGATGGCCTCAYCGAGCTTGCCCTGATYYYTCCGCACGTTGCCCAAGTTGYYGTGCRCCTCGGCGAAGTCCGGCTTGATCGMGAGYGCGCGYTGRTAGGCGKTGATRGCCTCGTCGAGCTTGYCYTGATTCTGCAACGCGTTGCCCAAGTTGTTATACGTCTCGGCGAAGTCCGGCTTGATCGCGAGCGCGCGTTGAAAGGCGGTGATAGCCTCGTCGAGCTTGTCTTGATTCTGCAATGCGCTGCCCAAGTTGCTGTGTGCCTTGGCGAAGTTCGGCTTGATCGCGAGTGCACGCTGATAGGCGGTGATGGCCTCGTCGAGCTTGCCTTGATTCTGCAACGCGCTGCCCAAGTTGATGTGTGCCTCGGCGAAGTCCGGCTTGATCGCGAGTGCGTGTTGAAAGGCGGTGATGGCCTCATCGAGCTTGCCCTGATCCTTCCACACGTTGCCCATGTTGTTGTGCGCCTCGGCGAAGTCCGGCTTGATCGCAAGCGCGTGCTGAAAGGCGGCGATGGCTTGAACATTGCAACCAATCCTTGCGCTTGATGCCCCAAGAATATTCCAAAGAACAATTGAACCGGGATATTGTCCGACCAGCGCTTCCGCTTGCTTTGCCGCTTCTACAAATTGACCTTGATTATAGAGCGCGGTCAACGCGTTGATCTGATCTTGCGGCGGATTGTGTGTCGAACTTTTGGTTTCCTTTGAGCGATCAAGTTCTGCGAGTGCTTTTCGCGCACGCACGTTATTCGGAAAGGCATCGAGAACCGACTTATATAATGCACGCGCTTGCTCGATTTCTCCCTTCCGCTTATGCGACTTCGCACGCATCAGCGTCTTATCCACTGTCAACTTTACCATCGCGCCGCTCGAATCCCACTTTTTCACTTTAATTCTGAAATCCCGAAAGCCGTTATGGCACTAAGTAAATCCGAAACCCTTCGCGGAGTGCCGCATGTAACCTTACGGCATGACCCCAGAATTGCAATCCGAATTGGTGCCTCGCTAAAATTGATGTATGTAAACCAATAACTCAATCGCCAATGTGGCCTTGGACGCGTCGACGGGTCCCATGCTACGCTACGGTGTTCACACCAAGGATTTCTCGGGTTCCCGTCCTCCATGAACATTAATGACATATTTTAAAGAGACAAGGATTTGGCCCCAGATACCCTACAATTCCAGCCCATCATCCAGTCCTCGACCTCTTGCCGTGTCCCGTTCTTTCTCCAGATCTTTCCCAGGCTCTTCATTGTGAGCGGCTCTTTCCCTACCGAGCACGTTTTCCAACCGCTCCCTGATCTGTTCGGAATCCTGCTGCGCCCTATCTTTACCGGCTGCCGTGCGCAACGCCGCCAACCCAGCCGACACCCGCCCTTGCCCTTCGTCGCGGGCCAATCCATAGGTTTCGCGTGCCAACTCTAACCGTTCCCGAACCTCGGCAAATAACTCCCGCGCCTGACGGGCGGCATGCACCGCCCTGCCCCGTTCCGTGACCGGCTCGTAGTCCCGCCCTTCAACTGCCGCCATGCGTATTTCACGCCGTTCCATCGCGTTGGCCGCTGGCCCCAGCTTCAGCTCCGGAGCACGATCCAACTCCTCAGCGCTCATCTCGTCACCCCTGCTCAGCGCAGCGATGCGCTGCGCCTCCAGCGATCTGTGATCCACTTGGCTGATCTCGCCCGCGTCCAGTCCCTGCGCCCGCCCTGCGCGCTCAAGGGCTGCGTTCTGCATTTCAGCCCAGACGCCGCGCATCTGCTCGATCTCGACACCGCCGGTCTTTGCCGCATCGAGCACGCGGGTTTTGTCGGTCAAACCGACCTCGGACATTACCCGCGTTGTGGTCAGAATATGGGCGTGGTGATTGCGCTGATCACCTTCGCGGTGCGGCGCATGGATCGCCACATCTGCCACAACACCATAGCGGTCCACCAACGTCTGGGCGAAGTCGCGGGCAATCTGCGACCGGTCCTGATCGCTGACCTCTGACGGCAGAGCCAGTTCCCACTCGCGGGCCGTAACGGAGTTGCGTCGGGTCTCGCGCGCCTCGGCGGCATTCCAAAGTGCGGCCCGGTCCTGTACCCAGGACGGCGTATCATCAGGTGCCAAAATGAACGTCTCCGCAATGCCCTGCTTGGCGGTGTAGTCATGCACCCGGCCCTCCCGTTCACAGGCGATGCTTTCACCCGAACGATAGGCAGCTGATGCCGTCGCCGACTGCCCGGCGCTGCGTTTGACGGTTTTGACTGAGAGGTGATAACTCGCCATGCGCTATCCTCTCCGTAGGCCAGAATGTGCGACGCAAACACCGCCGATAACCGCCAGGCGATGCGCCTTTTGCTCTGCCCGGTACTCACCCTGCCCGGCCTCTTGTCGGGCGAGATAATGAGGGGTGAGCGCTGCGGTTTTCCGGATAAGCACCGCGCGGTAAACCTGTCTTGGAACTGGGCCGCATGGCTGTTCATTCCCAGACAGCCAGTGGCACAAAGACGCCAGAAGAGCCCGCACCGACAAGGTGTCTGGATCATCCTGTCGGCGGATGTCCTCGGCGCGCGGCCCACCTGCCCAAGGTGGTCCCTGAGGGTTTGGGAGAGCGGACAGCATCTCCCATTTCGATGCGCATAGCAGCGAACGGGTTGGCCATCGGTTGGGGCTTTTTCCCAAGAAGATCGTGCGCAAATCTCGGAGAGTTTGCATAAGTGCGCCCTTGTCTTATTCTAAGAACACAGGTAATCAATTAGAGGCGCGTTAGTCAACAACATTTCAACCTAAATTATTTGTAAGACAGGAGTAACAATTTGGCAGAAACAGAACTGGAACGCGCAGAGAAGCGCTATGCTCAGGCCAAGGCCCGCCTTCAGGGTATTCGGAATCGAGAAACTGTCAAACAGCGTAAACTGGATACGCGGCGCAAGGTCATTCTTGGAGGGGCGCTTCTGGATTTGGCAGGTCGGGATGATACCGCTGCGGCGATGGTTGACCGGCTGCTGCGCAATCTTCCCCGCGCGCAGGACCTCAAAGCCTTTGAAGGATGGCAAAGAACGTCCCCCGGCAATACGACCTCCTCTGTTCCGCCTGAGGCGAGCGACACTCGATGAAGGCATTACAGTTTGTGGGCCGTGCCTTTCTTATTCTGGTGCGCATGGGGGCTGCCATCGTCTCTGGCGTGATCACTATGCCCATCCGGTTGTTTCAACTCGCGGTTCTTTTGGCACTGGCAACCATTGTCGGCTTTCTGGTCACCGGAGTTCTGAACTGGCTGATTTTTGAGACCCTGGCTAAAGCCCCACTCGATGATCTGCGCCAGCTTGCGGTTCTGGTATTCACCACTGGCTGCCTCTGGGCATTGGCCGGGTTCGCCTGGGCGGTGCGTAATGGCCTGATTGATCTTTCCAATGCAACCAGCCACGGCTCGGCCCGGTTTGCGAGCAAGAAAGAACTTGCGGCTCTGGAGAAAGGCGACGGCCTGCTGATCGGGCGCAATCCGAATACCGGGCGGCTCTTGCACTACGGCGGCCTTGCACATCTGCTGACCCTTGCCCCGACACGGGCGGGCAAGGGCGTCGGCACGGTTATTCCCAACCTGCTGCTAGCGGAGAGATCGGTGCTGGTGATTGACCCCAAAGGCGAGAACGCAAGGATCACCGAGGACGCACGGCGGCGTTACGGCGATGTGCATGTGCTTGATCCGTTCGAGGTCACCGGCCTGCCCTCCTCGGCCTACAATCCGCTGGACCGGCTCACGGCGAACAGCCCTGATCTCGGCGAAGATGCCGCCTCTCTGGCTGAGGCGCTGGTCATGGACGCACCGGGCCAGTCAGGCGATGCCCATTGGAATGACGAAGCCAAGGCACTGCTTTCGGGGCTGATCATGTTTTGCGTCTGCCACGAGGATGCTGACCGCCGCACGCTGGCCTCGGTCCGCGAGTACCTCACCCTGCCCCCGGACAAGCTGCACACCCTGATGGAACTGATGCAGGACAGCGATGCGGCAAGCGGGCTGATTGCCCGCGCCGCAAACCGGTTTCTCGGCAAGGCCGAGCGCGAAGCCGCCTCGGTTCTGTCCGGTGCGCAGCGCCATACGCATTTTCTGGACAGCCCGCGCATCGCAAAGGTCATGGCCCGCTCGGATTTCCACTTTGCCGATCTGCGCCACCGGATCACCTCAGTGTTTCTGGTACTGCCGCCCAACCGCATGGACGCCTACAGCCGCTGGCTGCGTCTTCTGGTCTCTCAGGCGCTCCAGGACATCGCACGGGACGCAGAAGTGTCAGCGACACCGGCACAGACCTCTCCTGCCGTCTCAGAGCGGTCACAACAGCCTCAGAAGCGTCTTGATGGCTCAACGCTGTTCCTTCTGGATGAGTTTGCCGCCCTTGGCCGTCTGGAGGCTGTGGAACGCGCCATGGGGCTGATGGCAGGCTATGGGATGCAGCTCTGGCCCATTCTGCAAGATATGAGCCAGCTGAAGGACCTCTACGGTGCACGGGCAGGCACATTTATCGCCAATGCCGGGGTGCAACAGGTGTTTGGGGTGAATGATTTTGAAACTGCCAGATGGCTGAGCCAGATGATGGGCAAGCAAACCACCCGCTATCAGACAGAAAGCCACCGTGATGGCACTGAGGTCTCGACCTCTCACAATGTCACGGGTCGCGATCTGATGACGCCCGATGAGATCATGCAACTGCCAGAGCATATTCAGCTTCTGCGCATTCAGGGCCAACCAACCGCCCTGGCGCAAAAGCTGCGCTACTACGACGAGCCGGAATTTACCGGGCTGTTTGAGCCACAAAACCAGTAACAAGGACCAAAAATGACAAGTGATACCGCCTCCCCTGCCCTTCAGGACGCCGAGCTGCGCGAAACCCTTGATCTTCTCAGCACGGTGATTGCCAGTGTGTCTGATCGCGTGGTCAGTCAGGGCGATCTTCTGGACCGGCTGACCAAAACCGCCGCTGAAACCCGACAGGCCGCGTTTGCGGCACGGTCCCAGACCGATCCGGAGCTTTATGGTGAGATCATTGCCGAAACGGTTCAAAGCCAAACCAAGGGCGCATTAGAACGCATCGTCAAAGCTGGAATTCTACTAACGAATGAAACGGAAAAAACCGCCCTTGTTCTGGAACAGGCAAAAGAAGATAAATGGGCCCTTCTGCGGGATGTACGGGATCGTGAAGAAAAAGCTGATCGGCTGAAACATCTTCTTCCGTGGTTTGTCGCTGGCGCTGTCGTCCTGGCTTTGGGCCTGACGGTGCTGCTACCTCGTTTCTTAGCCAGCAGCCCTGCCATATGCACAGTCCTTGGGGCTGACTGGACTCGCACAACAAGCGGTGTCGATGCCTGTGTGTTTTATTACAGGTGATGATCAGGATTTGCGGTTGCCTTGAGTTATCCACAGGCTACGACAAAATTTGGTAGTGTTATATATGTGTTAATATATGTGTTACGCCTATTTAGTGTTACATTTTTTTAATTAAGAACAATGGATTATAAAAAGACACGGTGTGTAATAACACGTTTAAAGGTGTGTAATAACACGAATATTGGTGTGTAATAACACGTTTCTCCCTCTGGTGTGTCGTAACACAAAAGAGCTTGACTTGGTGTGTAATAACACAGAATTGGAGTGTATGGTGTGTAATAACACGAAAGTAAGGTCCCCTCTTCTGCCGGACCGTATGCAGCAAGGCGATTTTTTCGTCTGCGATATATTTGATGCTGCGCCTAAGGGTGACATGGCGTCGATGGAACACCCTGTTTTTTCGATTTCGACCAAGCCTGACAGGAATATCCGGCGATATGAAAATGGTAATGTATTTGTTGAGGTAGTTCCGTCCGTTAAGGGACTTGCTACTGTCTATGACCGAGACATTCTTATTTTCTGCATTTCACAGGTTGTTGCAGCGTTGAATGCTGAGCGTGAAGTTAGTCAAACGATTCGGTTTAAAGCTTATGATCTTCTTACAGCKACTAACCGAGGAATAGATGGTCGCGGCTATGAACAGTTAAGRGCGGCGTTTGAAAGGTTATCTGGAACACGTATTTCTACCAATATTACAACTTCTGATACCGAAATTATGGACGGGTTTGGGTTGATTGATCGCTATCGGATTGTGCGTGAAACGCGCGATGGCCGTATGCAGGAAATTGAAGTAAAATTATCGGACTGGGTGTTCAATGCGATRAATGCTCGTGAAGTTTTGACACTTAACCGTGACTATTTCCGGCTTAGAAAGCCCTTGGAAAGGCGACTTTATGAGATTGCCCGTAAGCATTGCGGGTATAAACAGCGTTGGTCGATTGGCCTGGTGAAACTAAAGGATAAATGCGGCTCYTATTCTACCGATAAGGAGTTCAAACGCCTTATTTCCAAGATCGCGGCAGAAGATATAGCGCATGCRCATATCCCTGATTACAACCTCCGAATAGAAGGTTCGCAAGCCGTGTTTTACTCTAAAGGCTCTATCCCCACCCCTTTGGTAGCGGTTTTCGAGGGCCTCCTTGAACTTGATGCATATGATGCTGCCAGAGAAGTCGCGCYAGGTTGGGATGTACGACATCTTGAACATGAATGGCGACGTTGGTGCGGCAAGGAAGAAATAGAGCCAAAACAYCCAACCAAGCAYTAYYTAAAATTCTGCCAGAGCTGGTTTGAAAAAAGAGGGAARCCTTAGTGGATCAATAACCGRTWAAGGATTTATATTGGATACAGGAAACAAAACCGGTTATTGTTTTTAATTAAATGCTATAGATAAAACCAATAACCGGTATATTTCCGGTACAAAAAATAAAACAGGTTACTAGAATGCCAGTAATAGTAATGGCCAGCCCAAAGGGTGGCGTTGGGAAGTCTACATGCGCAGTGCTTTTGGCTTCCTAATTTGCCCGCATGGGTGCCGAAGTCACTGTGCTGGATTGACACGAACCGCTGCAAACTACCCGGCGATCAATATTGGGAAAAGTCAGGTAGTGCAAATGGAGACAGTTAACGTGACAACACCGTTGTGGATTATGCGCTGCCCAAGAAAGAACTATAGATTCCTTAATGAGTAAGTCGGCTAACAAGGAACACATGACCGATCTGCCAACGTGAAGTAAGTTCACAGCTCGATCCGCCCTCATGGGCGCAGCCGTCAAAGATCATAACCGAATTCCTCGTAATCTCGCCCATAGACAACAACCAAGCGCTGCCTGATGTCAGGCTCCATAAACCACTCTGGGAGTGAAGACCTTTCAGTATTCGCGTTCAAACTGGCACGACATCTTTTAGGCTGGGCCCCAAAAGCCTGGCGCAACCTTTCCTCGAACTCTTCTATATCTTCCATTTTCCCTACGATCGAGGGTCGAAAAAAGTCTGGGCGGACATCGTACCACTGCGGCCTCCAATGACCGTCCAGATTGTAGCCGGAGGAGCCGTTGGTCAGTGAGAGTTCCACGTAGTCAAGGAACTTAGCGAACCCTACCTTAGTGTAAGGATCTCTCTCCCAGTCAAATCTGACGGATGCTGTGAGGCGAATTCGTTCTTTTACGAACTGAGGACTCCCGACATCGTTGGACTTGCAGAGGTACCGAAACGATGACCATGCGCGAGTTGTAGGATTCCGGACCATCGCAATTTTTATGGCATTCTCAAAGTATGAAGCAAAACTGTCAATGTCGGAACGCAGGTGCAGTGCTCTGAATACGCCCGCGTTGATTGTTTGGTGCATCGCCTCTGACGAAAGATTTTCTGGTGTGACGAAAGTTGTTTTCAGCGAAACACCAAACTCAATCTCAAAAAGTATGGCCAGTACGGTGTTCGTGCCCGCTTTTCCACACGGAACATATGCCCAGGATTTGCTCTTTGGCGTGAAGATATACCTGAAGAATGTATTGTGCGCCTCCTGGCTTTCGAATTGGGATCCGACTGTCTTGAACGAATCATTTAGAAGTTTTTCCGCAGCTTCCCAGCTTCTCTGCTTGTCAAAGAAGAGCTTCTCTGCTTGGTGACTCATAGTGTAAATTTCCTGTTCCACACCCGCTATGTAGAACAGGACGAGCGAACTCGCCAGAACTACGCGGGTTCATAAGCATCAACGTTGCTGCTATTCAAGCAGCTTTTTCTTCCTCGATTATGATCTGATAAGCCCACGAAAGCAATTCATCCATTTAGGTAGCAAGGTGATCCTGTATTTTGGTATTGACCTGATGAAGAAGCGCCGGCGGACCCCGAAACGCTTCATTACCGACAAATTACAATCCTACGGCGCGGCTAAGCGCTAACGTCAGACGCGCAAGCGCGCCTAAAGCACCCAGCGGGTCGTTCGCCAAACAGTGTGAAGCGTATCTACAGCAACAGGCCCAACTTTAACTATCAGGAAGTATAGTGTATAGATTGAATATATCGCTCGATCACACTGCCTTCAACACAGGAATTACAGATGCTTTCTAAAACTGAAGAGCTGGTGAATCTGGACGAGGGCGAAATTCTAGAGAAATTACGCGAGTTTATGAAAATCGACAATTGCTCTGAAACACAGTTTTCACCTCATTACAATAAGGGCTGGTCGGTACCGGAAGCAAACTTTGGAGCATGTGCAGACTGCTCGATTGATCATCTGGTGGGCCTATTCGGGCTTGGATTACGAAATAATATCATATTTTCTGACGTCAAAGATGCTCTGGTTGAAGCCTTGGAAGCCAAAAAATATCCAAAAAATGGCGATACGATTTATGAATTTTCGTGGTTTCTTTTTTCACAAAAAAAATGGCACTCAATTATCGACTTTCTAAACTTCACCGATGTACTTTGCCTACCAGTCAATCTGAGAAAAGACCTTTCTCACCTTTATTTTTTGTCATTCTATAAAGTAAAACAACGGGATATCAAAGCTGGAATGCCCTCCGAAAAATTCGCTGTTGAGGTTTCTGAAACACTAATCAAAATAGAACAAAATCTGTCGCCAGGCATTGATACAATTGCGTTTTTCAAAGCGCTGATTTCGAGTATTATAGGTAACTTTTCAGACGCAAGAGAAGAGATTGGCAAGTTGCGTGAGACGGTAGTGCCCAAGTTTGCCTTTAGGGCGGCTAATACGCTTTTGACTGAGACCGAGATATCGAGAGCCTTTGCAAGAGAGCCGGTCACACCAAACTTTTATCCTGTTAACGCAGGGTCAAAAGTCTTCTTAATCTCATTAGATAAGATATTCTTTGACATTTATTTTGATCTGTACGTTGAACGGCTCAAGCAAATTGATCCACAAATTCCGCTTCATATTCATTGCGTGAATTTTGACCCGCGCCAAGAATTACTTGATAGGAATTTATTTGGGGTGATTGGCTACACATCAGATTTTGGAAATACCAGTGCCTTTACGCCCAAGACACAAAAAACATATTATGCATCTGCTAGGTTCCTATTCTTGGAGGAGTATCTCAATTTTTATGATGCGGTCTATGTTGTGGACATCGACGGGGTCATTGGGGTGCCAATCTCAATTTTGGATGATACCAAAAGTGAGTTTGATGTGGCAGTGGTCAATCCGCCTATTAAAAGCAGAGAGCAATTGTTCTCATTACCATGGGATCTAGTTGTGGCGGGTAACGTTGTCATTCAATCAACCGAAGGTGGGCGTATCTTCGGACGTTACTTGCGCCGTTATCTTTCGATAATTTTCTCCCGTAAACGCCACGATTATGAGTTCACATGGTTTGCGGACCAAAATGCGCTGTTCTCCGCCTGGTTGGATTTGGAAAATGAGATTGCAATTAGGGAATTAACAACACCCGCGTTTTCACAAACTGGCGACTATCGTTTGTCTCACGGAAACAAATCCAAGTTAAACCAAATGACAAAGTGACCTAATGCGATGAACGGCCTTCCCGCCAAGACGCGGTCTATGTTGCGAAGAATGGCGGCTAAGAAGGGTATTTGCTCCATCTTCTCGAAGCGGCGGCATGATTTTTCGATATGGGCGGTGCATTCCGCAACCAATGTTACTTGTGCCGTTCCCATTTTGATTTTAAGTGCTTTGGACCTGTCCCGCTTTCGTTCCGCTCCAGGTGCTCATTTATTTTTCAACGACCAGCGGTAATGTCACTGACGCTGTCATACTTCAGTATCTTAAATTGCATTCAAAACGGGAATCTACCGACGTCAGTCGGTAGTCGTTCAGTCACAAATACCACCCAAAAGATTTAAGGGCCCCAGAGGGTCTCTAGATGCTTTTATTGGTAGATCTACCTAAAATATGCTCGCAGGCACCACAGAGGCTCTCAAATGCATGTAGGGCATGGTCTAAAACTAATCCTGCGCTCAATTATACTCTCACGGAAATATAATACTGATAACTTGCGCGGCTTCAGAGATAATCGCAATGCATTTCGTGATGCTAAAAAATCGCACAATTTAAGATCAGCCACCCTGAAAGCCAGCGTGAGATTATAGAGAAGAAGGTTCAACTTTGTGAAAGTAGTTTTCAGCTTCTCTTGAAGCTCTTCAAGTTGCTTGCTAGTCGCAGATTTGTACAAAACGGCTAAACAAAAATTCGACCCTGTGTTTACGCAGATCGCAGAATAAATCAACCGAAGTCAAAAGTGCCACGATGCAGTTCTGATCCAGGTGGATCGGTTTATCTGACCCTGATTAATTCTATTAAACCTGACTTTTACCGGCTTCTAATTTGTTTAGAATGGTATAATTGCTTCTCCTCACACGCCAAAACTCAATCAAATATTTACAAAAAAAAAGCGTAGCTTCTTTCTTGTTCTATAAGTTCTATAAGTTCATGTCCTGTAACATATTGATTTTATTTAAATTTATTCGTTTGAAGCAACTTATTCAGACTGAAAGGCAACTTATTCAGACTGAAAGGCAACTTATTCAGACTGAAAGGCAACTTATTCAGACTGAAAGGCAACTTATTCAGACTGAATAGATCTATTGACGGAAACTTATTTGGTTAGTATTAGGTTGCCTATGGGAAAGACAATCGAAGTGGCTGCTGATCGCGCCTATGACCAGACCAAAACCGTACTACCTGCCGAGATGGCGCAGGGGGTCTACATGGAAAATGTGCCGAGTCTGCAAGCACTCAAGTTGATGCACCTGATGATTGGTGTAGCGGGAGGGCGAATGGCGGATGATCTCCGTCATGAATTCCATCTCTCGGACGTGAAAAAAATTGAGGGCATGAACAATCACTCTCGTGGTTCTCTGGCCCCTTTGTTCAAAGAGCTGCGGGCTGTGATTATAACAGAAGGCGCGCCAGAACATGAACTGGACCGCGTCATCATCGGCGGTCTGCTGGATCAAGCTATTTTGGATCGCCAAGACCCAGTGAGCGGGGAAATAATGCTGTCATGGTATTTTGGGCGGTCATTCCGCGACTTGGCACGAGACTCAAACCATTGGGCTATTCTTGATCGACAGGCGGTGTTCCACCTTGGAAGTAAATACTCTGTTGTGCTATTTCAACACATTGCCAGTTTGCAGAACCTTAAGCACGTCACGAGTAAGCGGTTCACTGTGCCAGCATTGCGAGCGCTGTTTGGAATAGCAGAAGGAAAATTGCCACGGTTCTCAAACCTCAAACAGAAGGCGCTTGTTCCCGCTATTGCTGATATTAACAGTGACCTGACACGGCTGCATTTGACTGTGACCTATCACAAGACCGGACGTTCAGTTGCAGAGATAGAGATTGCTTGGGAGGTCAAAGAAGACCTAGCAAAAGTGAAGGCCGAATTGAACCGTCCAAAGGTGGGTAGGAAGTCGCGCCATGGCGGCGCCTGTGAGGCGCCTGTTACGTCCTTCCCCTGTAGTGGGAGGGTAGACGGAAAATGGGAAGTGATTGCCCGAGATAAAGCGCCGCGACTTCAAGGGAACCATATTCCTGACCTGCTGACCCTATCCAGTGCATTTCGTAAATGGTGCGAAGAAAGAAGCATTCGTTTGGATGCAAAATCAATCGAAAAAACATTTACAACATGGTGCAAAAGCTATTCACCTAGGTGAAACCACTGTAACGGCCTCATACGACCCTATCTCTAACATAAATGGCGACGCTGGCGGGGCAAGGAAGAAATATAACCAAAGCACCCAACCAAGCATTACTTAAAATTCTACCAAAGCTGGCTTGAAAAAAGAGAAAAACCTTAACGGATTTAAAACCGGTTATTGGTTTTAATTAGGTGTTGTAAATAAATCCGGTAGTGGGTATATTTCCGGTACAAGAAATAAAACAGGTTATTAAATGCCCGTAATAGTACTGGCCAGCCCAAAGGGTGGCGTTGGGAAGTCTACATGCGCAGTACTCTTGGCTTCCGAATTTGCCCGCATGGGTGCCGAAGTCACTGTGCTGGATTGTGATCCTAATAGGTCACTGACTAGATGGGCCTCGCACGGACTGCCAAAGGGTGTGACCATTCATAGTGATATTGGGCGATCAGATGTTGTGGCAACGATTAAGAAATCTGATGGCGATGGCAAAATTGTCGTTGTAGATCTTGAAGGCATTGCATCGCAACTTGTCAGCCGCGCAATATCCCAAGCTGATTTAGTTATCGTTCCGATGCAGCCAACAGCACTTGATGCCGAGATAGGATCTGAAGCTTTGGCACTTGTGAGGGAAGAAGAAGAAGCTCTAAATCGTGAAATTCGTCACGCTGTAGTTCTCACAAAAACCAGCGCTGCGGTGAAAAGCCGGGTGCAGAGAGAACTAGAAATTCAGTTGAACGGGGCAGGAATTGATGTGATCGAACCGTCTTTAGTGGCCCGCGCTGCCTTTGCCGAGCTTTTTGCGCATGGAGGTGATTTAACCTCGATGATGAACAATCCAAAAATTGTAACTGGCGGGAAAGTAGATAAAGCACTTCTCAACGCCCAAACATTTACGGAGGCGGTTTATGAACGACTCAAATAGGCTGGCAGGATTAACTGCGCGACCAAAAAAAACTGGCGTCGCAGAAGTTCGAAAAATTGATGAGGTAGCGGAAATGCGCGGATTTGTGGACAGAACCCCACGCAAAAAGCCTGGGCGTAAGCCAAGCCCACGAACACATCAGCTTCATCCCAAAGTACTTCCTAAGATAGGGGAAGCAATATCGGCTGAAGCGGAGCGTTTGGGTCTTACGCAAGGTCAGTTTATCGAACAGCTTTGGGCAACTTATGAACAAGACAAGCCACGATAACACCTTAAATTATTATAGATTCTGCCCGCTACTGTACTCGAACCCTAGTATGACACCGCAAAATATGTTAATTGGGGAACAAAGGGTCAATGCATTGTAAGTCGTTGCTTTTAAAAGATTCTTTTGTGTGTTGTAAAATTTATGTAGAGAAAATGTGATGATTGATTTTACTTTTTATCGCTTAACAAACCCAGAGTTGACGGAGTTAAACGACGAGGAATTATTAGAGCACTATACCAGTGAGGGTTGGAAAAACGGGCGTGATCCGTCAGCGTTGTTCAGTGTACATGCCTATATCGATCAAAACAGTGATGTGGCTAAGGGCAATTTAGAACCTTTGAAACATTATTTATATTATGGGCGAGCTGAGGGGAGGTCGGCTTATCTGAGCAGATGGAGCGGCCGAACCACTAAATTAATAACACTGGATGACCTCGAGCTTTGCAAAGACTGGGCGAATCTTAGCTACCTACGCGAGATAAAGCCAGGTTTTGTGGACCTATCCGATGATACGTTGGTCGCGTGGTATTTGATGGATGGTTGTTATGAAGACGTAGGTTCGTCGGCCTTATTCTCCGCCTCATTTTACCTATCGACATACCCCGATGTTGCAGCCATCGGCATAAGCCCGCTGCGGCACTATTTATGTTACGGGAAATCAGAAGGGCGATTTGCAACACCACAGGCAGACTCGAGTGATTTAGAGGCCGATATAGACACAGTTCGCCAAGATTTTGACGCAAACTGGTATCGAACATCATATCCAGACATTGAAGGCGACGACGATGCACTGCTTGCCCATTACATGACTGTTGGTTGGAAAAGTGGGAGTGATCCGTCCAGTGTATTTTCGACCGCATATTATCTGGATCGTTACAAAAATATTATGGTGAATGATAGAAATCCTTTCTTACACTACATATTACATGGTCGCAAAAGGAAGTGGCGTTGTTCGGCCAGGGATGTTGTTCGTGGAGAAGCTGTTCGTCTTGCCTACTCCGCAGACGCAAAGCTAACGCCTTATCTGCCCAACACTGGCCTGAGCGCGTTTAAAGGTATAAAGGCGCGCCCACCAAAAACTGTAGACCCAACCGGAATGAATATTCATTGGGTTGTACCTGATTTCACAGCTGGGTCTGGCGGGCACATGACAATCTTCCGTATGGTGCGTTATCTGGAACAGTTCGGTCATTGTAACACCATTTGGATTGAGCACCCTGTGAAGCATGAGACAGAGCAGGCGGCTTGGGAAACCATCATCAAGCATTTTCAGTGTGTCGGCGCCGACGTGCGTTTTGTTTCCGATGCACTCAATGAAACCTCCGCGGATGTTGTTATAGCCACAGGGTGGAGTACGGCCTGGGTTATTAAAAGCCTCACAGGATTTAAGGCGCAGATGTATTTCGTGCAAGACCATGAACCTGAGTTTTATCCAACAGGCTCAAGTTCAAATTTAGCCAAGCAGACCTATGGTTTTGATTTGGGTTGCATTTGTGCTAGCCCTTGGCTTGAGGAGTTGATGACTAAACGTTACGGTCGTTGGGCGCAGAGCTTCTACCTCGCTTATGATCCAAAGCAGTATTTAGTATCCAAAAATGCGGTTGCCAACGTGAACGGGCCTATAAAGATTGCGGTCTATGGCCGTATTCGTACTGATCGCCGCTGCGTGCAACTTGTACTTGCTAGTTTGGAAATTTTGGCTCAAACGCGCAATGATTTTGAAATTCACTTCTTTGGGCAAGATAAAATGCCCTTTAGTCAGGCTCCGTTCACCGCGTTCAATCACGGCGTACTTGATTATGAAAAGTTGGCTGAGCTCTATAATGAATGTGATCTTGGCATTTGTTTCTCGGGTACTAACTACAGCCTCGTTCCGCAGGAGATGATGGCGTGCGGTCTGCCGCTGATCGAATTCAACACTGAAAGTACACGCTCTATTTTTCCGAAAAATACCGTCACACTTGCGGGCCCTTCACCGATGGATATCGCTGTTAAGGTTGGCAAGTTGATGGACTCGCCGGATAAGCGAATACGCCAACGCAATGCGGCGCTAGAGTGGGTCAGCGCGTTCTCGTGGAATACCACCGCGCAACAAGTTGAGGATATAATTTTAGGCTATCTCGACCATAAGAGCGTGAAACTCACCGCGCCATCCGTCGCCAAGACCAAGGAAACTTTGCTTGATGTCGTTGTGCCTACTTGGAACGGCAAGTCTGAATTCGCCGCCGTTCTTGAAGCGTTGCGATCCCAGCGGATGGCGGACCAGATGCAAATTCATTGCATCGATTCAAGTTCATCGGACGGTACTATTGATTGGTTGAAAGACCAAAAGGACGTCAGCCTGACGGTCATTGATCAAAAGGAATTCCAACACGGTCGGACACGTAATTTTGGCGCGTCTCTGGGCACTGCACCCTTCATCGGCTTCATCACACAGGATGCAATGCCCGCGACCCCTGAGTGGGCTTCTGATATTGTTAAAATGATGCATGCAGTACCCGAGGCGGCAGGCTTATTTGGACGTCACATCGCGTACCCGGATCACTCAGTTTTTGTGCAGACAGAGATCACAAACCACTTCCAAAACATGCTACAACACCCGCTCGTTTTATCTAAACACACGGATCCCGAGCGTTGGGAAAGTGGTGAGTTGGGCTGGCGTAAGTTGCTGCACTTTTACTCAGACAATAACTCTGCAATGCGGCGTGATGTGTGGAACGCTATCCCTTATCCTGAAATCAATTATGGCGAAGATCAGGTATGGGCGCGCGATATCATTGAGGCAGGATACTCGAAGATCTACGCACCCACTGCCGCCGTTTATCATAGCCACGATTTCGACCCTGCTGGCACATATAAGCGGGCAAAAACAGAAGGTGCCTTCTTTTATGAATTTTTTGGCTATGAACTTGGGGAAGGGAGCAAAGAAGAAATTACCGAACGTGTTGCGCGCGAGCAGCAGAAAATAGAAATCTGGGGGGGCAACCGCAAGATTAGCGTTGAAGAAATCGCCAAGCAAAAAGCTAATATAGCAGAGAAATATCGCGGATGGCGTGATGGCCGGATGGGTATTTGACGTCTTGGGGGCGTCGAAAGGTTGTTCGCTGAGAAGTGCTCAGGGAGAACATTAAGTTTGCGCTGAATATCGCGTTGCTCGTTTGTCATGAAATCTTCCTCCACTTAAAATATGGAATTTACAGGAAGTGTCCCGAGAGTCCGTACATATCTACACTTATTTCAAGATATCTACAAAGTGGTCTACAGCCCATATATGGGAAAACCCTGGTTCAGGTTTGCGCCAGTGCTTTCCGTACACCTGTTCCAAATAATGAAACGGGTTTCTGGGGATTGTTAGATCGATATCATACATGCTGACATGAATGGGCGGGAACATATGATCCGCCAGAATAGACTTGCGTGGGCCCGGAAAGAAGGATGCGAACCCATCTTCAATCAGGCCAACAAAGACATCGATATTCTTGTTTTCAGTGACCTTAATCCAGCGGTGTGACAGCATATTTCCCGAGACTTGGAAGCCCTCCTCGCGCAAAAAGGCTTCAACCTTTTGCAACGCCACTTTGATGGTGGGAATGTTATCAGATTTAGGAAAGGCCACAAGGATGTCGAGATCATCGTCATGGGGGATCAGGCCGCCATCACGGACATAGGCCAAAACACCCCCATATCCAATGCAGGTATAGGGGGTTAGTTCCTGAAGTTTGGTCGACACATCAATGCTGCGGGTCAGATAATCTTTAATTTCTGGCTCGGTCCAGAAGCGGAACGATCTGTGGTTCCCATGCGAGGTGACTTCGTGTTGGAAGTGATAGAAAACTTCGGTGTTTAAAAAATGCTCTAAAATGGCGGCGTCTTCTTTGGAAGCCCCGTGTTTGGCGGCTATATCGGCGATAATTTTACGCGACATGGGTTTGGAGGCGAACACACAATATATGAGATCAACATAGACAGTCAACGATCGCCTAGTTGCGGCATCTGCAATCGATTCTACATAATTATTAAGGTAGGTCTTGAGGGCATGCCCATAGGCCAAGTGATCATGCAACAATGTCCAAGCCTGACCATCCGCGGATGTTTCTACCAATAATGACCAATTGCGGCGGGCGTGCAAATCGTGACGGTTGTCAATTCTTATARCCCGCACCGGTTGCGTTTGGCCCAGATCYAGTTGAATCCAAGGCGCATCATCCGCGCAGGTGTGAATACCCTTTTTCARGCTCAAACTGGCCGTCTCTTGGCTGYTGTGGGCCGCCTCRTAAAGAGAACTGGCTGTGATCTYAACATCCTCACAGAGGGYGGAATTTTCCAATTCAAGRTCRATTCCCAGCACATGCAACGCMGATTTGGTGGGAAGAGACAGCCGGATATATTGRATATCTTCTGCGACAGGAACAGATAGTGTACGCCACTTGTCCCCGCCAAACAAAAGAGAAGCGACGCTGTTATTYACGGTATCAATATAGCTTTCCAGATTGGCGGTTTGATTGCGTGTCATAAACCCTACTCGNAAAACTATGCTTGTTCGATGATCATGCGCACAACATGAGCATCATCGTTTTTGTACTTGGCATACCCGGTGCCTTGGGTGAAATAACGGGCAGTTAAGCCGCGTTTGAACAACTCGTTCAGGAACCCAACGGGATCAACATAACGGCGGTAATGGGCGCCGGTCACCTTGGACAGGTTTTCATCYTGGGCCGTGCGGAATTCAAACGCCATCTTGCCACCGTTCTGTTTTAGAAAAACCGCGCAAAAATCAAGAAAYCCAGCCTGTTCTTCATCGGTAATMGCATGGATGAAGAAACGTGCATATATCACGCCGTTGCCAGMGRCAGGCAGTTTGCCAATAGCYTCGGTCACTTTMCCCATCAGGGCCGGATCRTCGCAGGCYGAGGATAARGCAAACAAAGGSAGCCCATCTGCCTCGGCACGTTGGGTGATATCGGCAACCGCCGCGGTGGAGTAATCAACAGAGACGACCGGCATGCCATGGCGTGCAAAGAAGAATGAATCGCGCCCATTGCCACAGCCAACATCCAAAAAGAAATCAGCGTCGCGGCATTCATTCAAAACAAAAACTCCGAATTGTGACGGCAGTTCGGGAACCTCTTTGGCAGAGTAATAAGAGTTCCAATAATCGCCGCGATCTTCGTCTAACTTACCCATACTCATATCCTTCAATAATTAGACGTCKTTTGAAACACAAGGCGACAGCGTGCAAACATCATATCAACCTWGGCGATGCTTAACTAGGTAAATCTAATAGGGCAATGCWAATTGCATGGCCACAAGTTGACCAGATGYCATCCCTAATCTGACAAGTTTCACCCGTTTTGTTCATCWGCAGGTCGTCGAGAGTATAAGGTGCTTATCTAACCGTTGCGAGGATGGTTTGGAGAGCACCCCAAGGCGTGGGGCAATTAAGCTGCCATTTTGATTTCTCCGTCTAATTTCAGACTCGGACACCATTGTTGGAACTTCGTGCGCAGCGTGGGGTCTGTTCCGGCTGGTGGCGTAGACATTCGGCATTAGGTTGGAAAAGCCCCTTGGCTTTTGAATGAATGGCCGCTTAAATGAGAAYCTGGAGCGGYACTAAASYGSGRCARGTCCAGAAATGACCCAAACGTAAATTAGAGAAAYTCCAGAAGCGGCAATACTATCTGACGGGAAGTGACAGTTAACCATGGATACTAAACCCCTTGGCTACCATTACAAAATGCGGCAGGCTTCCACTCGACAACAGTTTTCTTTACCTTACGTAGAAAAATTTACTAACTCTGATATTGAAAAGTTTCTTCTGGATGGATTTGACCTAAAGGTAGAAAACTGTGTCTACGGTCARGTTCGTGGTGTTTCAGATGAATATTTGACTTTTCTCTGTCAATTATCCTCTTTGTCAATGGACCTTTTGCAGGCTGCGAAAGTTCCATGCTTTGATGGGRTTTTCTTTCGACGGGTTGTACGGTCAAAAAGAGCATCGCATGTGCAGATTGAAATRCAGTTTCCGATGGTTGAGTATATATCAAAAGGTATAATTGGCCTTACATTCCGCACTGCATTTTCATGTTTGCAGGAAATTTTGAAAAACGGGAATACCCCAGAYACTCGAGAGCAAGTCTTTGAGTATATTGAAAACAAATACATAAAACTCCTAAAGCCGCACATCGCGGGTGGGAGATCGACAATTCCAATGTTGCACGCCGCGTATAATATGGGAATTCCGTTCTCACATCTGGGAATAGGTATATACCAGATCGGTATGGGATCCTCTGCGATGACGATTGACCGAAGCATTACACAAAAGGATACGGTATTYTCGCTGCGGCTATCCAAAAACAAGCTCCACACAGCTCGCCTTCTTAAATCTGCCGGCCTTCCAACTCCTCAGCATATTCGGGTGACTGACGACGAYASCCTTGTRRAAGCAGCTGCGGAGATTGGATTCCCGGTTGTTGTCAAGCCAGCAGATATGGATCGCGGCGAAGGTATTACARTTNAANTATNNNTTCAGARRYBKAYTTGAAARWGGCYTACGAAAAGGCCAAGGCTGTTTCYGGAAACATTCTTGTTGAAAAGCACATTCCAGGGRTCTGCCATAGRATAACGATGGTAGATGGATRTATTGGCCATAYTTATCGCCGCGATCCACGGGCAATATCGGGAGATGGAGTAAGTACGATTTCTGAGATCATGGAATTGGAGAATAGAAAAGAGCTTCTTAAGCCAAAGYACWAWCGGCAACCGCTTTTCATTTTGGATGATATCGCCAAGCGCGYTATYGAGAGAAATGGATATTTACCTGATCAGATTRTKGCAGAAGGTGARGYGGTGSCWGTSCGGGAYAKGSAAAGTWCTGAGTTCGGTGGGGAKWMYGWGAACTGCATCGATACAATACACCCTGAAAATATTGCATTGGCCAAACAAGCCGCCGATATCCTGCATATGTCCACTGCGGGCGTTGATTTGATATCCACGGACATCACCGTGCCGTGGTATGATAACGGCGCTGCCATAAATGAAATGAACTTCTCACCCAGTTGGAGAGACCATAAGGAACTTTTGCGGGAAGGCCGCATAAAGTTTTTGGAAAAAACGTTTCCGACACAAGGACGCATTCCTGTTCATGTGTTTGTGGGCGACGAAGCCGCGAAACAAGCGGCTCAAACCCACCACGCGGCGCGGATCGACGCCGGGCAGCGGGCCTATCTCGTTTGCGGCGATAGGGTCTATGGGCCTGCAGGGCTCAAGCCGCTCTCTTTCCAAGAGGTAAGTGTGTTTCTCAGGACCAAAGCGCTCTGCTTGCACAGCGATGTTGATGAACTGATCCTTTCTGTGCACTCCACCGAGTTTCTCACCACCGGACTTCCCGTCGACCGGATCAGCAGTTTGACTGTGACCAACCATTCTCTGTCAATGCATCTGGCTCCGGGGCGGGCGGCCACTCAAAACGAAATTGCATCGTTAATCAAAGCTTTGGAAAAAACACTTCTTGAAGAAAAATAGAGACTTAATGCACCGAAGAATATGGAACGGTTGCCGCCCTTCACGACAGGCAGGACCTGCATCTGGAAAGACCCACCGCAGCGCTTACATTTTAGTAAGGGGGAATGGCTCAATTTATGAGCCTTCAAAACCGCCGCCGGATCGCGGCATATGGAACTGTCGGATGTCTGAAAGTCGGTTGCCCTGAGATGTGGTATTGAAGGCGTGAAGTGCCCCCCACGAAACCGACAGCCGCCTCACAAAGCCTCGAGAACAGTTGATGCTCAAGCGCGCCGGATTGTATTTGGGCTAACTGTGAATATTCGCGCCAGCTCGGCAATGCCGCGACCGTCTTCATCTCGCATACGGCGAACCTCAGCGCGCCGTTCAGCTGAGAGGGCGGGTGGCCTGCCACCTATCCGGCCCCGCTTGCGGGCGGATGCCAATCCTTCCTTGGTTCTCTCAGAAATCCGTTCCCGCTCAAACTGTGCGATGGAAGCAAAAACATGGAACACAAGACGGCCCGCAGGTGTGGTTGTGTTGATGTCTTCGGCCAAAGACCTAAAGCCCGCGTCTTTTTCCCGTATGGCCTCCACGATGGTCAACAAGCCCTGCAAAGACCGAGCCAAGCGATCATATTTTGTGACCGTTACCACGTCGCCTGGTCGAAGCTGTTTAAGAAGGTCCTTTAGCTCAGGCCTAACAACTTTCGCACCAGATATTTTTTCAGACCAGATGCGCTTGGCTCCAGCAATCTCCAGCGCTTCAATCTGAGCGTCGAGATGCTGGCCCTCTGTCGATACTCGCGCGTATCCTAATATCATTCCAAAAACCTTCAAAAACTGGCTTAGTTTTGAACGCGGTTTTTGGCGGCGTCAACCGGGCAAGGTATGAAAGTTTCCAAAAACGACCGTTTTTGGCATGGGTATCATCGTGGAAAGTTGCCAGCGGCTCAAGTATCTCCCCTTGAGCTAGTCCATTCGTAAATATCTGTAGTTGTACTGGTTAGCCAGTATAGTCACGTTCTTAGCCCTAGTCCGATTACCCTAAACATTGATAACAACCAGCTTGAGATCGCCTAGCTTACATGGTTATATCTAGGCACGCAAAAAGGAGCCTTGGACAATGGGAAGTAAAGTTGAGCGGGCTCAGGAAAGGGCTGATGATCTGTTGGCCAACGTCACAGACGACAACAAAAATGTCACCTTGAATACACTCTATAGCCTATATCCCGCGCATTTCACACCACCGGCCCATCGGAAACGCCTTACCTCTCTTTTCCCGCGGGGCGATCGTAACATTTCCCTCTTTACACTAACCTGATGCGCTTGCACCAGCACAAAAAGGCGGCAAAGATTGCCATCTGCTGCATGCCGAAGTCCGGGTCAACCTATCTGATGACCAGCCTCACGCGAGTGCAGAGCATGGCTTTGGCGATACGCTGCATTCATTTGCCCTATGACAACTCATCCTTTGTCCAAGCCGAGCAGCGCGAAAACGAGTTGGATGAGTTGGCACTGTTGCGTGCGGAGATGTTGACCGGAAACCACGTGGCCCAAGCACATATGAAATCCTCTGCCTATTCCGACCAAACCCTGCGAGGCTTGGGGTACAAAGCCATCGTTATGCAGCGGAATATTTTCGACTGTCT
>JAESUV010000270.1 GCA_016762975.1 Gammaproteobacteria bacterium
TCGATGATAGCGATAAGGTCTACGTGGCCGATGGCATGTCGGGCGACCAATGGAATCCGGGTTGGCAACGTGGCATCCGCATTGGCGATGCGAAGACCGGTTGGATCACCGACTTCATTCCCGACTATGAGGTGCAAAACGGCAGCGGCATAGAGTTTCTGGCGACTGATGCCGAGGGCAGTATCTATGCAGGGCAGGTGGGTCATCAGCGCTTTGAAAAGTATGTTCGTGTAAGGCAGTAACTGCGCGGCGTGCAACCTACTCTTTTTGTGATTGAGCGGAATGGACTAACTAAGAGTCGCAAAGCAGGTTTGGAATCAAAATATGTGAGTGCTTGCTAACTTATTTCGATGCTGGGATCGAGGCGTAGCTTCGTGCTGTGCCATTTGCCTTACTTTTGTCCTTCGCCGCAGATGCTACAAGTGGACTTGGGGTTGGATAGCTTTTATTCTCTGACGTAGTACTTCTTATCAAAATTACAAAATATCCAAGGAGCATCTATGACTTCATTGTCTCTGTCACCACTATCCAAATTTACGCTATTTGCCTGCGTATCTGCGGTGCTAACCGGCTGTGTAAGTGCCGGCAACCCCATCTCGGGCAATGGCCTGCCCAATCCGGCACCCAACGTCACCCAGAACTGGGGTGACCTGCCCGCTGGAAGAACCTGGGGTTCAACCGCAGGCATCGACATCGATCCTAATGATGGACATATTTGGGCTTATGAGCGCTGCGGCGCAGGTACATTCGGTGGTGGTACTCCCATCAATTGTGACACCAACCCAGTAGATCCAATATTCAAATTCGATCGCAACACTGGCGCAGTGTTAGCGAATTTTGGTGGCGGTGTCATGATGACTCCACACGGTATTCATGCCGCTGCTGATGGCAGTATCTGGGTAACCGATTTCGCGACAAATGCTGATGGCACCAAGGGTCAGCAGGTTCACAAATTTAGTCCAGAAGGCGAATTGTTGATGAGCCTAGGTACCGCAGGTTCCGCAGGAAGCGGCCCTAATCAATTCAATCAGCCGAACGATGTGATCGTAGGGCCTGATGGAAGCATCTATGTCTCCGATGGCCACAATGGCCAGGGTATGACCAGTAATCAGGCTATGATCGATGGTCGTGCAGAAGGCAGTACGGCGAGAATCATTAAATTTTCTGCGGATGGTACGCGCATCAAAGAGTGGGGCAGCATCGGTGTAAGACACGGTGAATTCCGCACGCCGCACGCGATGGAGTTCGATTCACAGGGGCGTCTCTGGGTTGCTGATCGCGGCAATCACCGCCTCGAAATATTCGATCAAGAGGGTAACTATTTAGAGTCGCGCTACATGTATGGTCGCATTAGTGGCTTGTTCATTACCAATGATGACATGGTCTATGCGATAGACTCTGAGTCGAGCCCGACTGGCCACGTAGGCTGGAGAAACGGTGTGCGTATTGGTCCTTTGAATGAAGACCGCATCGTAGGCTTTATTCCGCCTTTCGAGCGAGATGATCGTGTCTACCAAGGAACCGCCGGCGAAGGTATTGCTGTCGATGCTGATGGCAACGTCTACGCGGCAGAGGGACCAAACTCACTATCGCAGGCAGGTGGTGCGTTTACGAAGTACTCCGTTCGCTAACGTAGGCGGTCAAAACGGTCAAAATGGTAAAATTAAAAGGCCAAAGGGTGTTCCCTCTGGCCTTTTTCATTGCAGTACTAGTCAGTGCAGTGCCATTGACTGTTCGCGAAAGCAGTTCTATCTGCTTTCCAGCTCTTCTCGCAAGGCGTTAAGGATCTCATTCAGTTCTCGGAAATATTCGCTCTCTTTAGAGACCTCCGTCATGGCTGCAGTTAACGCAGCATACTCAGCTGCTAGGACGCTCTGCAGATCCTTTGCTGTGAACAATAAGTCGTAGCCAAGGCGTGCGTCGTTGGCATTGTCTCCGCGTTTGTCGATAACGAACTGCGGCTCGCAGGCCTCCTCCTTGATGTTGGAGCCGGTAGGGACATATTTGTAGCAGATAATGGCGAGGTTCTTCTCTTCAACGCGGCTATTGAATACCCGATAGAACTCGGTTTCGATCTTTTTAATCTCGGCGCGCAACTTCGATGGCGTCAAATCCTCGATGACTATCTGCCCTTCGGCGGCCAGTGTTTGTGTGGAACCCATCCCTAGCAGGAGTGCGCTGCAAAGTGCGGATAAATAGACTGAGCGTAGTGCTTTCATTGTAAATTCCTCGTTGCGCGGCGCCAAACTAGGGTGGTTGCCGAATGAATCAATTATAGGCTCCCAATCTGGCTTGTGCAGCAGCATTTCTTGCTAGTCAGCCCGTGTTTCATTCGTTCGACGAAAATAGAGCGCGTTGTTTTCTTTTATTTCGAAAAAGAGGGCCTTTGAGCAAACTGTAAATTATAGCGAACGGTCGCTCGAAGAACGGCTTCGATAGCACCATTTAGATGTATTAACTTGTTGTTATATATAGAAATATACTAATTTTGTTATTCAGATTTAGACTTGTTTTACAAGCGCTGCTCGTGGTTCGGCTAAATCGAGGAGCTAGGAATCCCACTATCTTGCTGGCATGCGCCAATTTGGGACAGAGGACTCTAAATTAAGGCTTTTTAAGCGCTATCAAAGTAGGTACACTCTTGCGATCGTTGAATCCTTCGTATTATTCGGCGATGCTGTGAGAGATCGATTTATTAAAAAATTGACTGCTCGCAGAGATAGCTTTTGCAAAGCATTCCGGAAAGTTTAGGCTTTGTGCAAGCTATTATATTTGTTCTAATTAAAGCTTTAATAAAAATATACTATTCAATTATGGAGAGAAATATGCAACGAAGAATCCCACATAAGCGCAGCTTGCTATGCGCGGCGATCTCACTTTCGTTACTGCCTCTGGCGAGCCAATCACTAGCTCAACAGGACACAGTAGAAGAAGTAGTCGTTACCGGTTCCTATATTAGACGATCCGAAGGTTTTACCGGTGCGTCTGCAGTTGTTCAGCTCAACGCTGAAGAATTGGAAGCTCAAGGTACTCTAAACATCGGTGAGGTTATTCAGAACCTTGCTTTCGTAAACGGTTCAGCTTCCGCAATTACTAACACTATTCAGGGACAGAGTTCTCGTACTACATCCATCGACCTACGTGGTCTGGGTGCTAGTTCAACTCTGACCCTTCTCGATGGCAAGCGTCTGGTTAATCAGAACGTAAACAGCTTAATCCCAACCATCGCGATCCAACGCATGGATATCGTGGCTGACGGTGCTGCCGCTCTCTACGGAAGTGAAGCTGTGGCTGGTGTGGTTAACTTCATTCCTTATAAGTCTTACGACGGTTTCAAGATGGACACCTACGCGGAGCAAGATACCCGTGGTGACTACGACGAGCAGTCTGTACAAATGATGTGGGGCGGCCAGGTAGGCGTGATAGACGTCGTTATGGCAGCACAGCATCGCACCAATACACGTCTAGGTTGGGATGAGCGCAGCGACTTGGCTAATCACGGTCTTATGGTGTCTTCCAATGCTCCGGGTAACTGGTATACGCCAGACCGTGATGCGGATGGTCAATACACGGGCACTCGATCTCGTGCGCCAGATCCTAACTGTGCGCCAGGTTCTGAGCGAACGGCTTATACCCCTGATCAAGTTGCTAATCCCTTCGGCAATCTATTAGGTAGCAGCTGTTTCTTCGATTTCGGTGACAACCGTAGCTATCGCGAGCCTCAGCAGATGAACCAGTACTACGGTAACGCGAGCTGGGAAGTAGACGACGATCTAACCCTGAGCCTGCAAGGCTTCCGTACTTACCAAAGAACTAACACATTTACCTCTACTTCAAACCCAGGAAACTCTCGCATCGGTGAGCTTCCAGCTGTACGTGGTGAGATTCCAGGAAACCCATTCTTCGCAGTTAACTCCCTAGGCGAGCAGCTTTATGGTTTTGACGCGAATGGCGATGGCGTTCCTGATCGTGGACTTCAAGATTTGAACAACGACGGCACGCTGGATTATCTCGTATCCGGCACCACGAATAATGGTGTGTTGCTGCACGAAGACGTTCAGCCTCGTACGTTGCGTCCTATCAACAAGACCCATACGCGTTCTTCCGGTCACACTGAAGACAGAGACAACAAGAGTAATAGCACGGATATAACAAGTCGCTGGACAGCACAGGCAGATTTCACTGTGCCTTACCTTGATGGCTGGGAAGGCGTGGCGTCATACACGCATAACACGCGTGACTGGACCTACATGGCAAACCAGAACTACAGCATCTCAGCGATGCAGCAAGGTTTGAACTGTGATGTGGTCAATGACCGAGAGTCTTGCTACAACCCGTTCTTCGTTACGGATCAGGCAAACAACAACACTATTGCCGTTATGGATTCCATAGCCTCGCGTCACAAAAAGGGTGAGCAGCGTACTCTGGATGTGATCGATATTGTGTTAAATGGTGAAGTGCCTCTAGGTGGTTTCGAACTACCAGGCGGACCAATCTCTGCCGCTGTCGGTTACCAATTTCGTGACGATAAGTACACTAACCAGCCATCGGTTACTGAGATTGCTGCTGATACTTGGATCGGTGGAACTGAAGGAGAAGTGGTCACTACGGGTAGTCGTGAAGTCGATGCTTTCTTCTTGGAGCTATCAGTTCCTCTGCTATCCAATCTTGAACTTGAACTGGCAGTACGCCGGGAAGAATTCAGTACTGGACAGTCGTCTACTGACCCGAAATTTGGCATCAGTTATGCTGCTACTGATTGGTTGACACTGCGTGCTACGCAGGGCGACGCCTTCATTGCACCTGACTTGGAAGATCTATTTGATCCGATCACTTGTGGCCTGTCCACAGTAACTGACCGTTTTGGTCCTTACTCTGCTTTTACAACTGCCTGTGGCGGCGGTAATCCAAACTTGACGAATGAGACTTCAACGTCTTCACAACTCGGTTTCGATATAGAGCTAGGTGATTTCGACCTATCCGTTACGTGGAACAATACGGAGTTCGAAAATCGAATCATTGACATCAACGGTCAGGATATAATGCAGCTGGATTTTCTTAACTTCCAGAACGCGACTGGCTTTGCTGGCAATGGTGTAACAGCAGCAAATCAGCCATCTGAGCAGCAGCTCAGAGATTGGATTGCAAACCCTGCATCGAACAAAGACATCATTCGCGATCCGGGTGATATCTTCACGATTCTTCAGGTGAACAACACCAGTACTATTAATGCTGAAAGTGTGGAAGTGGAAGCCATCGATATTGCGGCTAATTATCGCTTCAGCCTAAATAACTGGGGTGAC
>JAESUV010000134.1 GCA_016762975.1 Gammaproteobacteria bacterium
ATGGCGGGATGGTTGCAAAGGGCTGCGGCGCGGAGGGGGGGCAAACCGGGTACGTTGTTGACGTTTTGGGCGGGGGACCTGTTTGACCGAAAGCTGAGTGGTGATCGGGGAGAGTGAATGGAAACCGGGGACCTGCTTTACGTTTTTACGTTTTTGAGTTCAGAGTTCTTTGCATGGCTCTCAGAATCTATTGGCAGGTTCGGGGGAATCTCGCGAGCGATCCGTCGCGGGCGCGCCAGGGGAAACGGCGTCGACCTCTCGCCGTCAGCCCCATTGGCTGGGAAGATGTGGTCATTTACGGCCAGTACGTCCTCGAGAGCAACGGTTTACGTGGTGCCCCTCACGCCCCCCTAAAATAAATTCCAACTATTTGTGGCAAACGGCAATCCATCTCCTAGGTACAGCCGTAGTTGTATGGACAAGCAGGCAAATGACACCATCTACACACTGAACGAAAGACTCTTCATGACCACATCGATACAAGCTAACAATGAGATTCCGTTTGAACAGGCCGCCCAGTTGCGGTCGATGTTGCTTGATAAAAGCTACGACGAAAAAATCTTATCTACTCTGGGAACAGAACACGCGGAACTTAGCGAGAAGTTGCCGCTGGTTCGGAAGATTGCGAGCCAATGTGACAGCGAAGAGTTCCATAACTGGCTGGTGACGAAGGATCTTCCCCTCCTCAAATTGACCAACGCGGAGATGGAAGCAGCTCAGGGCGGCCTCGCCCCTATTGTCATATTTGGGCTGGGCATGCTCATAGGTGCCGCCGTTGGAGCGGCCGTAATTGCCGCGTCACGATAGTGATGCAGGCGCTGTGCAAGCGCCTTCTCAGACCGCTACTTAATCTGACCGCACAACTCTTAGGCGCAACGATCAGCGTCGCCACACTAGAAAAGGATGAAAATGATGCAAACATACACAGCCAACCAAGCAAACTTGCTTCAAGACTACTTTAAAAACAACGAGGTAGATACTACCAAGATGGCCGCAGCGCTCAGGGAGCACCGGCCAAACTTAAATCAGGAAGACCTGTGGCGGGTGCTGCCTGTGGTATCAAAGATCGCAAGGCAAGCCACGGAATCCGAGTGGGCTAACTTTATGAACTCACAGGAGGTGCCGGTCATAAAATTAAGTGCAACTGAGATGGAAGCAATGCGAGGTGGAATCGCTCCACTGCTATTATACGCAGCAGGCGCCGCGCTTGGCTTTACGATCGCCATGGTGGCCGCCGCCGCCGCATCTTAGAATGTCGGGGCGTGAAAAAGCAAAGTAAATTTTGCATAGGCAGAGCGTGCTCGATGCAGCATGCGAAAAATACCCGAGCGATTTGTGGCGGGACATCCCCCAGTCAAAACGTGAATCAACAACTGTCAACACAGAGGGATGGTGTCGTTGACATGTTCCGCCGTTGCTGCCCGGATATTGTTACGTTTGGAGGTCATCACTAGGAGTGTGGCACAGCAGAGGGGGGTGACTGGTAGACGTTAATCCTCGTCTAGCAAGTCCTCCCTCTCCTGCCGTGTGAGCCCGATATACATGCCAGTATATTTCGTACTGGAGTGCCCTAGGAAAGGGTACCAGGCAGATTGGTGTAGAATTATACGCTAAGCCCTTCGCGCACCGCATTCCTTCTTTCTGTCCCGAAAGTATACTACGGGGACAAGGGGCTCAAACGTCTGTTTATACGGTTTCCAGCCCGTTTTCAGGGGTTGTCGCCCGTTATGTTTTTGGGACAGACCGCTGCTCTTGAATTCACCAGCCGCTTATCGCGTTGGTGGTGCACTTCTGTGCCCGCGATGAGGCTGTTGTTTCTGGTGCAAATTGCGTTTGAGCCCATCTCTGCCAACCCTAGCCAAAAGCCGTGTCTTCAGCAGACCGTCAGCCCCGCCTGCTTAGCGTATAATTCTACACGGATCTGCCTGGTACCCTCGCCAGCGCTGTGACTTGCGCGCGGTGGTCGGACATCATCTCATTGAGTAATTCGTGGGTGCGGTTGGTGCTCTCGCTGTGTTGCTCGATGAGTCTTAGGATTAGCTCGTTGCTGTCGATGCCGCCGACCTGTTGCTGCTGTTGCGGTACTGCGACCTCTTCGGCTTTCTCACGCAAGATGATGAGCGCCGGCTCACTGTCGGCGATCGAGCGACCGTCCGAGAAAACGGGCTCAAGCCTGTAGCGTCCGCCTGCGCCCATTAGAGAGCGGAATTCCTCCGGCGTGGCCTGCAGGGGAATCATGGCGGGCATGCCGTATTCGTCTCGGACAAGGTCGGGCTTCTTTACGCCAGGGCGGTAGAGCTTGACGCGCCAACCTGTGGCCCCAACGGGTACGCGAATCGGTTCTCCGGACTCGCTCCATCCTAACGGCAGTACCTCGATAACGTCGGCCATGGTGTTTTGCTCCCTTTCCTGTCCGGTCGGACGTGCTCCAATGCGTCGTTTGCATTGAATTCGGGGGGGCGGTATCGACAAAGCGCGCGCGAAGTTGCTAGTGATCCGGAATAAAACCGAGAAAAACGCGGCGCATCGTTCGGGAAGCCGTTAATTCGGGTGCGTTTCGGATGAAAACAGTAGGTTACGGCGTTCGGTTTGGGTGCTAAAAATTGGCAGGACGCTTATCGGGGAACCGTTCCGAGGCTCTAGTCCTCACCGGTAAGCTCGGCCCAGGCCTGCGGCGAACGCTCCTCTAGCACTGGGCGCACTGCCGGGAATGATCGTCGGAGGTGCTTCATCATTCTCTTGGATACAGCGGCAACCGCGTCCTCGATCGCCCCAGGGTACAGGTCTGCCAAGGCAGCAAGGAGTACGGCCGCTTGCTCGACGTCCTTAGTTGATTTTGCTTCACGTCCGATTCGCAACCGGGATACGACGAGCTTGTGAACCGCAAAGCGCTCAGGTAGAGGAATCCTCACCGAGCAGCATCCTTCGCGCGCCATTAGCATCGCAGTCTGTGATTCGCTCAGTAGGTATTTTAAGTAGGGCAATGCAGTGGCGTGTGCCTGTAGTTCAGGCACGGCAACCGTGGGAAAGCTTTCGTTTGCTGACGGGACCAACAAGTCGACGTGAAATCTTGCTTTGCCTTTCTGCTTAAACGAAGTGGCAGGCTCCTTCCTGTTGAGCGAAGGGACTGCAACGAAGTCGATTCCCGATTCGCACAATATATCCAATAGCCCCTTTGTGGGTACTTTCTTGAATGCCAACGCTTCACGTCGGGCAATGTCTATATCCTCGGTCGCGTACGGTGTTGCTCGTACGCCCATGCGATTGAGGAGCACACCATAGGCATGGGAGCCGATGAGCATGCCACCCGCCACGAATACACCGTGGTTGTGCAGGGCGGCGAGAGTGCTGTACGTCTTTGCGTCGACGAGGTTAAAGCCCTCGCGTCCGAGCATTCTAAGTGTTGGGACCAGGTCTTTTACTTCGGCAATCTGCTCCCGCATCGCGTTTGCGACAGTCTCAGCGTCGTCAGAGCCCACGGGCCCCGCGAGGTAGTGCTCGCGAGGACTCCGGTCGCCATCGAGAAACTTATGAGCAAAATACGCAAAACCAGCCGCATTCGTTCGCTCAATGACAGACCCAGCCGTTCCAAGGAGTACAGTCTCTTGCCCTAGCGCAAAGGTCTCCATTCCTGCGTATTCTAGGTTCAGTGCTCGATTGTGCTGAGCGTATAGAGGTGTTTTACGGGGCATTTTTGTATCCACAAAGAATCAAAGTCTGTGGATACAGTACTGGCCGTTTTCATGGAAGGCAAATCATCGCCGACTACTACCGGCCAGTGAATAATCCTATCGCCTCCTCCTCGGAGAGATAGACAAGGATGTCCACGACCCGGCCTCGCAGAAGGCGAAGGGCTTTTTCTCTTAGGTTGGACTTGGAATTGCGTTTGTTGTTTTTGGTAGCCAAGCCCCTTTACCGTCCAGGGGACGACCACTCCTTCGTCGGCAACCGGCACCTTTGCTGCTGTCTATGTAGTCATCACGAATAGGATTTTCTGTGACGTTCTTGCCGGCGGTGCCGTGTACAGTGAAAGAAGGACTCAAGCAGGTGGGCAGGCAGCCTACTGGAAAGCTCGTAGGAACATGAAAAACGACAATCAAATATTAATTCCATTGATGCTAAGTATCGCCTTGCTCTCCAGCTGCACCATTGCCCTGGGAGGCGCTGGCACAGTCATCGGGTACAACCGCCAACCCGACTCAGAGGCCGCACCGCCTGCACGGTATCGCGACTCTAAGGGGAAACTGCAATCGCCTTCAGGGCCCATGTCCATTGGAGGGCACCTGGCCGTTGGCGCAGTCACTGGATTTGTCATCGATATCGTAATTGTGGCACTCATCGCTTCCAAGATCGGCGACTCATGCTTTGGCCCCGATCCGTGCGACTAGATATCGTCTTGCCAGGGGCTTCTGCCCCTGTGCACTGACCTTGGGCGACGGTTGCATGCTCATTGCGACGAGGCGCCGAGGGGGCATTCAATCCGCCATCGTCCCCGCTTAATCCTCATCGAGCAAATCCTCTCTCTCCTGCCGTGTGAGTCCGATATACATGCCAGTATATTTCGTACTGGAGTGCCCCAGGAAGGTCGCTGTCTGTGATTCTGAGTTCGTTTTGTTCATAACCTTCGACCCGTAGGTATGCCTGAGCATGTGCGGATGAATCTTGATGCCCTCATCAGCGTACTTGCCGGCTTCGGCCGCAATCTTCTCGAGCACGTTGGCGATGGAGTCTCGATGCATGCGCCGGTTGCCGTTTTTGTTGACCCGCCCCGATAAAAACAGTGCCTGCGTATCGGTACTACTTTTTCTCGTCTTGCCCTTTTTGGCCCCATTGCCCACTCGGACCTGCAGGGCGCCACTCTCGCCCGCATCGCCGACCCGCTCGGCGTCGATGTACTCTTCCAGCGGTCCGCGCGCTTTCTTGGGCACGTAGACGTCATCAAAGCGCCGGCCTTTGCGTTTGATGTTACGGAAGTAGTTTCCCTCATACTGCCCCAGGTTCAAGTCACACAGCTCCGACACTCTGAGCCCAGTTTCTTGCAGCACAATCAAAATCGCCCGATTGCGAATGGGCCGGGCATTCTTGTTGCGCGCCTCGGTCAGCACCAGGTTGTCTGCCGCTTTCAGCAAACTCCACATCACCGAGGGAGCGAGTTTGCTGGGTTCTCGCTGGGGCACAATCCTCTCCATCGACGTGTGCACGGGATTGTCCCGAAGCGGGTTATCGGCTCGCATCATCATCCACCTAGCAAAGGTCCTGAGCGTATGAAACGCCCGGTTTATCGTCGCCGGCTTCCGTCC
>JAESUV010000200.1 GCA_016762975.1 Gammaproteobacteria bacterium
ATAGCCGGCAGGATGATCACCGCCCAATTGCGCGACAAATTCGTTGATATTCGCCTCCGAGTGAGAGGCTAAAAGCTGCACCGCATAATTCCCGGGGGAAGCCTGAAGTAACTGCTCCACAAATGTCGATGTGGCTGTTATAACCGCTATTTCCTTAACTACTGCCACCGCTGCTTCCTGAACTACTGCAACCTCAACAATCGAATCTAGCACCTCAGTAGAGACAGCTAATTCAGGATCGTTGATTTCAACAATACTGCTCACTGCAGCAACTGCTTCCACGGCTACGGTCTTCTCTTCTGTAGTTGCGGTTGCTGAAGTTGCGGCTGCTGATTCGTCTAAATCCACAGCTTCACTCGCCGCCAATTCCGCAGCCTCGGAAACGACCACTTCATCAACAGCCGTTTGCGTAGGCAGGGCAGCAGTCAGCTCAGTTACCGACTCGACTTCGATAGCTTGCGTAATTCTTGGGATCACCGCGACAGAAATAGGTATCGACTCACTCTCACCCGGACTTGTATCCCAAAAAAGCAGAGTACCTGTTAGCAGCACGACCAGTGTGGCGGCGACCGCCCAATATCTGGGTTGAATGCTGGCTATCCAAGCTTGTTCTGGAGCGCCTCTCGCGCTCTGATTTCGGTCAGAGCCCTCTAGGGCTTCAATTCCTTCGTACTCTTCAATTTGTTCGATTACATTGCCGCTAGTGACTGGCGCGACACCTAAAAACTCATCGGTTTCACTGGCAGGCGCAGCTGCATTTAGAGCGTCCACTACCAATCTATTGATCACGCCGGGCATGCCCTGCGATGAATTATGGATGGCACCAACGATACCACCGTCTATTGGCAATTCTTTTGTGTATCTGGCTGTCGCCAACTTGAAACGAATATATTCTTGAGTCTCTTCACTAGCAAACCCATCCAGCGGGAAAACCGCCAGGCGCTCCTGCGCCGCTTCCGTGAGCGTGCTCTGCAGTAGGCTATCCAGCTGGTTTTCGCCAAACAACAATGCATGGATACTCGAATCGACACACATCTCTAACAGTTTCGTGAGCAACTGCAGCACTTCGGCACTGAGCTCATGGGCATCATCAATTATCAATATCAGCGAACGTGCTTCCAGATCGAGTTCCGCTGCGTAGCGGCAGATCTGTTCTATTGACGCAGTAGTATCTGAATTATCCGCGGGCGTGAATTCCAGAGCATCCTGTAACGTCTCAAGAAATTGATTTTGATTCATGAACAAGGTGGCAACTATCTTTACACACACGGCTTCGTCGGCAAATCGACCACAGAAATTTGTAGCGAGGGTAGTCTTGCCAGCACCCAAGGGCCCAGTAACGGCTATCATGGCGTTGCTATAGAGAGAAAATTCTACGATTTGATCAAGTAAATCTTGACGGTTACCACTGCAATAAAAATCGCGGCTCGTTGTGCTAGGCGCGAACGGGTCGAAATCAAGATTTAGCCACTGAGTATATGTATTCATAGTTATCTATGCTGCTTATCCGCTTACCTACAGAGATTATCGCCAGCGGTTAAAGTGCTCTCGAGTAACGATGGCTTGATATCTCCATCGACTACGCCTTTACCTATGGCTTTCAGCAATACAAACCTGATTTTGCCCGATTCCGCCTTTTTGTCTGACAACATTAAATCCAAATATTGCTCTACTGATATATCGGCAGGAGGAAGCACGGGCATACCATAATTTATTTCTAAGACTGTACGAATCCGCTGCGCAACACGAAGGTCTATCCAACCCAGTTTGTGTGACAGATCCGCCGCCATGACAATACCCATTGCTACGGTCTCGCCATGCAGCCAATTGCCATAGCCACTAGCGGTTTCTATTGCATGACCAAAAGYGTGRCCAARATTAAGAAGCGCACGAACACCCGATTCTTTTTCGTCCATCGCCACAATTTCGGCCTTAATCTCGCAACAAGTTCTAATTGTYTGCGACAACAACGCTGAATCAGACTCGCCAATGCCGCGGCTGTTTGCCGCAAGCCAATCAAAAAACTCGGCGTCATAGACGAGCCCATATTTAAGCACCTCTGCGAGGCCCGCTTTAACTTCGCGYTGCGGCAGAGTGCTTAATACATCGATRTCAGCCAGCACACAKCGAGGCTGATAAAACGCRCCTATCATATTCTTACCCAGAGGATGGTTCACTCCGGTCTTCCCCCCTACTGACGAATCCACCTGTGCCAGCAATGTTGTAGGRATCTGAATGAAGTCAATTCCTCGCAGGTAGGTSGCAGCTGCAAACCCGGTGATGTCGCCCACAACGCCGCCGCCTAGTGCRAYTAATAGAGTATTACGGTCGTATTTACCGGCAAGCAGTATGTTGTAAATATGGCTTATAGCATCGAGATCCTTATGTACCTCGCCGTCAGGAAGAACGATCTCTGCCACATCTTGCTGCGCAAATAGCTGTCTCGCCTTTTCCATATAAAGAGGCGCAACCACATCATTACTAACGATAACTACCCTACCCTTTCCTAGGTACGGCGCTACAAGCTCTGCCTTGTTGAGTAAGCCCTGGCCAATGAAGATTGGATAGGATCTTTCACCCAGTTCAACGTCTACAGTAATCATTGTTCTCTATTCCAGATTTTAATTAACGGCTCTCTGCGAAATTACTCTGCTTGCGAACCGCCCAACTCAGGCTTTAACCGCTTACAAATTTCCTGACTAACCGTCTTCGGATTTCTTCGATAAGTATCCACAACCATGTCAGCAACTTCTTGATAAAGCGGCTCTCGGATTTCCATCAACTCGCGAATTTTCTGCTCAGGATTGGGCGTTTGCAAAAGTGGTCTTGTTTTATCGCGACTCGTCCTCTCGACCTGCTGACTTATAGGTGCTCGCAAATAGACTACGACGCCTCTCGCCTTCAGCCATTCACGGTTCTCGGCCGAGATGACAGCACCGCCACCGGTCGCAAGAACAATATTCTTCTTCTGAGTAAGCAGTTCAATCATCCGCGTTTCACGAATTCGAAATCCACTCTCGCCTTCTACATCGAAAATCCAAGGTATATCGGCACCAGTAGATGCTTCTATTTCGCGATCGGAGTCAAAAAAGTCCAGGCCCAACGAATCGGCAAGTACGCGCCCGATAGTAGTCTTACCAACGCCCATCGGCCCAACAAGGAATACATTTCCAGAATAGCTCATACACTACACACTCAGACTACAGCTTGTTCGTTATTAGGTTAACTCGATGGCACGGGAACTACCGAGACAGAATCGCCTATGCACGGTAAACGTCAAATAATTACGATTGGTCTAGGCAGGAATTGTACAGAGGGACCCGAACCCTAATTTCGCAGTCAAATTACCGAAGCAAGTTCGACTGCGAAAAGCACTCTTATCTAACGTTAATCTCAGTGATGATCTTCGGCGTGATAAAGATCAGCAACTCAGTCCGGCGACTCGCATGCGCGACACGCTTAAACATTCGACCAATATAGGGAAGGTCACCAAGTATAGGAGTCTTGGTTTCCGTCGTAGTCGATTCTTCTCGAAAAACGCCACCCAACACGATGGTCTCGCCGTCGCTCACCAACGCGCTCGTAGTAACTTGGTTGGTATTGATAGCTGGTATAGCGCCAGAGCCCGCGGCCACAGAATCCTGCCGGATATCCAACTCCATATTAATACGGCCATCTGGCGTAATTTGCGGTGTTACAGTTAGAGACAGTACCGCTTCTTCGAATTCTGTAGTCGAACCACCTGCGGTTCCGCCCGCCTGCGATTGATAAGGTATTCTCACACCGGATTGAATTATCGCCTCTACGTTGTCCTGAGTAGTCACCTTCGGTCGAGCAATAACCTCGCCGTTACCACTGCTCTCAAGTGCCGACAACTCAAGCTCGATGAGGGCACTGTTACCGGTATAACCAATAGAAAACGAAGTTGCTTCGGTAGACGCCACACCCAAGTCTACGGCCAGAGCATCGGGAAAGGTCGTAGATATACCTGGAATAGGCACGCCTGCGATCGCTTGGTTGATGAGCGATTGAATCAGACTTGGGTCAGTACCGTCCTGCAGCGCTTGCCCTAATGCAGTCTCTCCAGCGATTAACGCATTTTGCAAGGCAACTTCCTGCGCAACTCTGCCATTGCCTTGCTCTCCAACCGCCGCCCGTGAGCCACCGTATCGAAAATTGTCTCCGGTACCGGTCAAGCTGCCAGCACCGCCCCATCGGATACCAAGATCGCGACCGAAGCTTGTGGAAACGTTAACAATTCTTGCTTCGATCAACACCTGCCTAACAGGAACATCGAGCCGAGACATCATAGCGCGCACTTCTTCCAACTTCTCTTCGATGTCGCGCACTATGATCATGTTTGTGCGCGCATCAACTGTTGCCGTTCCTCTAGATGACAAAATACCCCCTGTAGGCGCGACAACAAGGCCGGTCGCTCCGCCTGAAGCGGCAGCATCTGTTGAACCGGAATTCTCACCAGTAAGCAATGCCATAATATCAGTTGCGTCTGCGTAGTTGACTTGCATGAACTCGGTAAATAGCGGGGCCAAGGCCTGCGCCTGTTGTACCGCCTCAAGCTCCAACTGCTCCTGTGCGGCAATTTCGTTGGCAGGTGCCACATACAATACATTGCCTTCTAGGCGGCTACCAAGATTCTGAGTTCGCAGCACTAACTCTAGCGCCTGATCCCAGGGCACATTGTCTAGAACGATAGTGATATTACCCGAGACAGCATCGCCTGCAACGAGACTAAAATCATAGACATCTGCAAGTATTTGCAAAACTGATCGAATAGAAATGTCTTGGAAAGAAAGACTACTTATCTCRCCAGTGTAGGCCGATGTTGCGCCRCCGCTCGTGATATCTRTAATCGGCGGTCTTATACTTACCGTATATTGACTTCCGCTTTGGAAAGCAACGTACTCATAAGCGCCATCCACATCGATGACTATGGTTGCCCGATTTGCCTGACCTAACACATCTACCGTAGAGACTACGGTCGCAAAGTCACTKACATCGAGRCGCCTGTTYAAATCGTCAGGAACCGAGGTGTCRCTAAATTCCACATACACACGGGCTCCCACTTGTTCCACACTGCCGATAACTTGATCGCTGGAAAGATCGATGATRATCWGWCCTTCTTCATCGTCGCCGCGYCTAAAKGAGACATCCGTAATTGCATTGTTTATGGTGCCGGCAATCCCTGCCGCGACACGCCCAGCYACAGTAACGCCRCCTGCCTGCGCATCGTTACCCACTTGAATGRTTAATTGATTTCCRACTAATTGCGTTTCATAACTTACCAGCTGAWCCAGATTCACAACTAGTCGCGTTCTGTTTCCATCGTCCAGCACCATAACGCTCTGGGCATTGTTTGAATCAATATTGAAACGCTGCTGCGACAAACCACTACCTACACCTAACAAATCCAGCGAAATACGCGCAGGATTGTCCAGCACAAATCCAGATGGTTCGGGCGGTGCAGAATCAAACGTCAGCCGAATCTCGATGCTATCCCCTGGCAGGTTGGCAAAGCCAATGCTCTCTAACGTCACAGGTTCCTGCGCCAGAGAAGCCGCCGACAGTATCACTGCCAACAAGCCAAGCACGCTGCGACTAAGCAAGCTAACCATGCCTATTCTTCTCATTCTGCTTTTAATAGCCTTAGGCAAATGATTTTTTAGTATTCCATTCTTGTTACACATACTAATAACCTCAGCTCACGAATCTACTGCAACGTGAGAGTTTGTGGTCTTTCTACCCAGCCACCATTTCCACTGGGAACTATTTCAATCATATTCAGTTGCATGTCTGAAATTTCTTCAATACGGCCGTAGTTCCGCCCCATGTAATCGCCGACTCCAACCCGATGCACCTCACCAAATCCGTCTTCGATAAGTGCCTCAAAAATGCCAGCGGTACTAGTAATTCTGCCGACCATTGCTAGCTCACTAAGAGATTGGTTCTCCAAGAGTTCTGATATACGCTCAAGATCCGGCTCCACATCCTGGCTCAGCACTACACCACTCTCATTGTCGATTATTACCGGAATATCGAATGGGCTTCGAGAAGATGCCGCTCCATAAATAAACCCCTCATACGGTACGAATTCTGGCACGGGCTCAACAGGCGCACTTGGACGTGAGTTCACGTCGTTCACAAACTCTTCCAAATCTGTAAAATTATTAACGGGCGAACAAGCAGCGATTAGTAAACTCACGCATGCGCCGAAAATATATCGAGACTGTCGATCAAGCACACTCATCTATTGAACAACCTCATCAACATCTTTATAGCGATAGGTTCTGGCCACGATACTCATATCGAGAAACGAATCGTCGCGTGCCGATATAGAAAAATCATGCAAAGTTACGATCCGGTCCAAGCTGGCAACACCACTCACGAAGGTACCGAAGTCGTGAAAGTCGCCAACAACATTCAAGTTGATCGGTATTTCGATATAGAACTCTTGAATCTCTTCTGCCGGCAAATCCAGCTTCGAAAATTCTAATCCACTACCCACGCCGGTTTGCGTTACGTCATCAACCAACCCAGGAACCTCGGTAACCGAAGGCAGCTGACGAAGTAACTCAGTAAACGACTCTTCCATCTGCACCGTCTGCGCCCGATACTCTTCGAGATTTGCGGCGAGGAATGCCTTCTGTTCAAATTCGATACGCAAATTTCCTTCTTCGCCGGCAACATCCTGAAGTTCTGCCTGAAGGTTTTGAATATGTAAGAAATAACCACCAGCCAAACACCCCATAATAATAATTAGAGTGATGATGACCTTTACTGGCGCGGGCCAGATACCAATCGTGTCGACGTCTTGAAGATCATTCCAGTCAAAGCTTCGTAAATCGTTTATTATATTCTTGATCAGCGACATCTGCTTTACACCTCTTCCTGTTGCGAAACTAACTGGAGAGAAAGACTGAGGGTAAAAGTGAACGCCTCGCTTAAAGACTCGTTGCTCGCATCCACCGCTGAAATATCATCTAAGTCAGATTCCTGAAACCATTCGGAATCATCGAGCCTTCGCAATAGCTCCGTGATTTTCGCATACGACTCAGCAATGCCTTCAATCGAGATCGTATTGTCTACCCGAACGAGGCTCTCGTAGTAAACGCCATCAGGCAGAGTATTAACCAGTTCATCAAAGATTCTGACAATAACTGGGCGCGTACCCTGCAAATTGGTGATCACATTCATACGTGAACGAATATCTTCTTTCTGCTGCCGCAACTGATTAATTTCCGTTACTCGCTCATCGAGAATCACAATTTCCGCTCGAAGGAAATCATTGCGAGATATTTGTATATCGATCTCACCATTGAAATAGCGATCTACCAGAAACAGAACACCTGCGGAGATGATCACGACACCAACGAGAATGGTAAAGAATTCTCTCTTACGCTCTTCGCGTAATCGTTCGCGCCATGGTAGTAAATTAATATGGGCCATTAGTATTCGCCTCGCATGGCCAAGCCACAGGCAATCAAGAGCGAGGGGGCATCATTCTTCAACATCGTCTTGTTTATTTTCGAACCAATGACCAAATTCGCGAATGGATTCGCCACTTGTACCGGGGTAGATAGGCTTTCCTGCACGATGTCAGACAACCCTTCGATCGCAGCAACTCCGCCCGCCAACAAAACATAATCTACTTCATTGTAGTGACTGGACGAGAAAAAGAACTGCAACGTCTGACTGATTTGCTGCGTAACTGCTTCCTTGAAGGGAGCTAGAATCTCGATTTCATATTCTTCAGGTAAGCCGCCTCGCTTCATCGCGCTTTCTGCTTCAGCCGCGCTTAACCCAAATCGCCGCTGCACCTCTTCTGACAATTGATTGCCACCAAACATCTGCTCTCTTGTATAAATGGTCTTGCCAGCGAGGATTACATTTAACGTAGTCATCATCGAACCGATGTCGATAATCGCAACGGTTTGCTCATCTTCAGAACCGATTTGCTCTGCCAGCAGTGTATACGCCCGCTCTATCGCATAGGCTTCTATATCAACTACCTTTGCCGTGAGGCCACCAAGTTCCAGCGCAGTGACTCGCGCATCAACATTCTCTCGGCGGCAAGCCGCTAATAGGACTTCAACCATATCCGGGCTACGCTCGGACAATTTCTGGCGCTCGAAGTCGATAGAGACTTCATCGAGTGGATAGGGAATATACTGATCAGCTTCCACAACAATCTGATTCTCCATCTCCGTATCGGAAAGGGCGGCATTCATCTCTATGGTCTTTGTAATTACGGCAGAGCCGGCCACAGCAACCGCCGCGTCTTTGAGCGAGGGCTTCAATATGCTGACGGCCTGGGCGATACAATCGCCCACAGCATCGATATCGCTGATATTCTTTTCAACAACAGAATTGGCCGGCAGAGGCCGGATAATATAATTATCCACCTTGTAACTATTGCCACTTGGGCTTAGCTGCAAAATTTTGACCGCGGTCGTACTAATATCGACCCCCAGCATCGTGCTGGCTTTCTTGCCAAAATTGCCTAGAATGCTAATATTTTTAAGTTTTTCAAGCACTTAAAACCCCTAAAACCTTCTACTTTCGGCCAACTTCCTAGAATAAGGCGACTATCCTGCCCCCTTATACTGCGAACCGATGGACCAACTCCACCTTAGACCTAAAAAATATTGCTAATGATAACAAAAACTTAACCGAACCATCTGCAAATTTCAATGTTCCAGATTTCAGTATCGGCCGACAATAAATTTTTTATAGTTATCAATTGATTATCAGACTTTCAGAACAAACAACTTTACCATTAAATAATGCAGCAAGCCTGCACTGAATTCTTTGAATCAGGTCACGTTTGTACTCCTAATCAATCTTTCGAATCGCACATTGCCAGCGGCTTATAGCGCTATCGAATCGAATTGCAGGCATTTATAAAGCCCACTTTAAATGTGATCAATATTTAAGCAAACTTGCTAGTTAGCATTCTCCAAAATTCTTTTCTAGAAGCTTAGCAGCCATCAATGTATTCGCCGCGTGTAAGCAGAGGGCTGCATTAAGTCCCAGAATAACAAGGTATTGTTGGATGCCGAGTGTATAATTAGTTCGCTTGAAGCCCCGCATCAAGCCGCTGGGGCCAATTATGTGGCTCAGTACTCGTTTCTTCCCACATTAAATGGAAAATACTTCAAAGCAGGCAGCTAATCTTCGAGACTCAAGTTACCAGTGCAGATAAAGATTCAGAAAATTCTCAAATGGACAGCCACAATAGCGACGGCCGGGATGGCTGGCGCAGTGATGGTCGCCTCTGCAGCCTATCTCTATCTAGCACCGCTACTTCCAGCCGCAGAAACCTACCGCAACGTYCAGCTTGAAACRCCGCTGCGAATCTATACCTCYGACAGACGCYTRATCGACGAGATCGGAAATCGGCGAGACCCCGTAGATTACGGAGACATCCCCYCCCTGCTTACAGATGCACTCATAGCGACRGAAGACTTGCGCTTCTAYTCTCATCCCGGCGTCGACCTGCAAAGCTTGGCGCGCGGATTTTACGGCATTATTCGCGGGGTAAATCTAGGCGGCGGCAGCACCATCACCATGCAGCTTACGAATAACCTTTCATTCGACAGTGACAAAGTCTACCTGCGAAAGATCAAATCAATTCCCTTTGCCCTGCAAATTGAAAGAGAGCTCACTAAAGAAGAAATACTAACGCTGTATCTAAATACCGCCTACTTCGGCGCAGGTGCCGATGGCATTGGTGCCGCCGCTTATGTCTATTATGGCAAGGAGGTTAACGAGCTCTCGCTAGCCCAAGCCGCCATGATGGTTTCATTGCTGCCCTGCCCCTCTGCCTGCAACCCCTTGAGTAACCCAACCCGAGCGATCGAACGCCGCCGAGTCCGGCTCGCGAATATGCTCAGGCAGGGAATGATCAATCAACAGGAATTTGCAGATGCAGATCGTTCGCCAATCACTGCTCGACGTCGCAATCGCGATATCGAAGTGTCGGCACCGTATGTAGCTGAAATGGTTCGCCAGCAATTATTTGAGGAGCATGGCGAAGCGGCTTACAGCCAGGGCTTCGAAGTAATAACGACTATCGACGGCGATAAACAGCTCGTTGCGAATCGGGCGCTAGTTGATGGCTTGGAGAATTACTACGACAAGCGTCACGGCTATCGAGGCGCAACCGCAAACTACCCGCAGGAACTCTATGCAGATCTCAGCGGTGATGCGCGACAAGCCTGGATAGAAGAACTACAGCCAATGCCGGTGCTTGGGAACCAGCAGCCCGCAATCGTCACGTCTCTAGATACCCTAAGTTTCGAAGCAGTTCTAAAGTCTGGAGAAATAGCGAAGGTCGAATGGGATGGCATTAGTTGGGCCAATAAATTTAATTCCAGGAACGATGCTTGGCCACCTCCACAAATGGCGAGTGACGTGGTTCAAATAGGTGACCTGATTCGCCTTAGGAACGTAAACGGCGAATGGCAACTCGGACAAGTACCAGAAATTCAGGGTGCACTCGTCTCCATGTCTCCTAGCAATGGGGAAATCATCGCTTTGGTCGGAGGCTATGATTTCAGGCACAGTCAAGTAAATCGCGTCATCACCCCTAGACCGCCAGGCTCAAACTTCAAGCCTTTCCTGTATGGCAGCGCGCTAGAAGAGGGCTATTCGGCGGCAACAACTATCAACGACGCGCCCATTTCTCGGGGCGACTATCGACCGAACAACTATGAAAACAATTTCCTGGGCCCTATCACCCTACGCTACGCCCTGAAGGAATCACGAAACGTACCTGCGGTGCGTTTGTACGACCAGGTCGGCGATGAAAAAGTGCTCGCGTTCGCAGCTAAGTTTGGTTTTCAAACGCAGAACTTCCCACGCAATGATCTTACCGTAGCGCTTGGCAGCCAGGACGTTCAGCCTCTCGAAATCGTTACTGCCTACTCCGCAATAGCTAACGGTGGCTACAAAGTCGAGCCCTGGTTTATCAAGGAAATATCTAACTTAGCTGATGGAACTGTTTATAAAGCAACGCCGATTACAGTCTGTGAAAGCTGCCAAGCATTGGTAAATGATGCCGCAGCAGAAATAATTCCAGCACCACGAATCATAGACCCGCAGGTCGCATTTATTCTGAACTCTATGCTGCGTTCCGTCATTGAAGAAGGCAGTGGAGCGAGGGTAAACAGAGAAATAGGCCGCGGCGACCTCATGGGCAAGACCGGCACTACGAATGGACCGCGGGAACTCTGGTTCTCGGGCTTCAATAGAGACATCGCCACCACAGTATTTGTCGGTTTCGATCAGCCAGAACCATTGGGAGAGAGAGAGCAAGGCGCAACGGTTGCCGTACCTATTTGGATCGACTTCATGAAAGTTGCCCTCGAGGGCATGCCTGAGAACACCATGAAGCGCCCTGATGGAATCGAAGATCGCCTCATCAACAAGACAACGGGAGCACCCGCTACGCCAGGCGAGCCTGATACGATATTTGAGTATTTCAGAACGGAAAACGCACCGACAACTAGCGGTGCGTTGATGCCAAACATTGATCCTGCGGACGAAGAAAGCGAGGAGCTTTCTACCGAAACGATCTTCTAGGCCATCTTTGGTACAGCGGGTTTACACCTAAGAGGCTTAAACGCGCCTAGCACCAAATCGCTTCTTAAATCGATCTACTCGACCACCGCTGTCCAATACCTTTTGCTTGCCCGTATAGAACGGGTGACACTCAGAACATACTTCAATAAGAATGTCTTTGCCCATAGTGGACTTGGTTTCAATTACATTGCCACAGCTACAAGTAGCTTTCATGGCTTCGTATTTTGGGTGAATTCCGGGTTTCATGATATTTCCTCTCAGTTAATGTCGCCACAGCAGTCGTTTGTTCGCTGCTACACCACATCTGCTTTTCACCCAGATTCGCCTGCATTGTACGGCGTACTCATCTGGGGGCGTGCATTCTAACAGAGAAGGAATAAGACGCAAGTAACTCGGTCAAAGAGAAGGACGGGGGTAATAAATGGCTAAATTAGATAGTGCGTACAGCGCTATTCACGCAACTGGCGATGATTTTTCACGGCCTCTGCCATGATCTTACTGAACAGCTCTGTAACCAGCGCAGGGTTCAGATTGTGCTGTTCACAAAGTGAGCTCAACTCGGCTAGCTTCTCGGCCTCGCGAGTGGCGTCAACGGGTTCTAGCGCCTGGCTTGCCTTCAATAGGCCAACCTGATGAGTGGACTCGAAACGTTTACCTAGCAGCTCAACCAACTCCCGATCGATAGCATCGATCTGCTCTCTCGCGGCGAGTAATTCTGCTGACGGGGGCTGTGATGTCATTTTCTTATCCTTGAAACAATTCTTTAGCCATCGCGCTTGATGCTAGGCGGAAACCCGCTGAAGTATAAACTATAAGGATAGCGGCGCAAGGTATCGAAGGATTCGCATGCCTAGGTATGTAGCTGTGCTCCTAAGCAATCTCGCACTCAAATTCCAAGCGCGTGTTGTTTGCTAAACCTTTTGAATTTACTATGCGATTCCGATCAAGCCACTTTATAGTGTCATCATAGTGTCATCCCTGAAAAATGCATCTCGATATGACTTTCAATCACTTTGCTTCAACTGTCGCTAAATTTTCGACCAGTAAGCTGCAACTGCATGCATTTTTCTGGTCGATAAGCGCGCACAGGGAAGAGCAACCATTGCCAGGCAAGGGCAATGTGAGTACGTCAAAAACAAGTGAAATGACATTCTTACGCCAGCTTTTGGCACACGATATACTGATAAAGTCAGGGATGACGTTATCAGTATCAACTAGATAGCAGCCTCAAATGTCAGTCGAAGCTAAAGCAAAATACCTCGGTACGGTCTTACAAGTCGCCGTACCCTCTCCTCTGCGCAGAGTYTTTGACTATCTCCCTGWMCMGKCGCCGCAAACTTTRGCTGAGCCTCAAGTCGGAATTCGCGTMAGGGTTTCATTTGGCCGGCAGCAACTAATCGGCATTGTGGTCGCAGTCGCCAATAGYTCTACCTTGGAGAAGAAAAAGCTAAARCCCATCCTTGCTTCGCTAGATAGCGAACCGCTACTAAGCGACGCCGTTTTTAAACTACTTCTCTGGGCTGCAAACTATTATCAACATCCTGTAGGCGAAGTCTTTGCTGCCGCACTACCGGCGAAACTACGCAAYGGCATCCCYCTRCGAGGAARTAGTAARTTCTGGACCGCCAGCGAGCCCKCCRCTTCCGAGGCGAGTTCACTAAGTCGCGCAGTYAAACAGAAAGCCTTGCTTAGTTTTATTCGCCACGAAGGAGAAGTCAGCGAATCCAAATTACGACAAGCCAAATTCAGCAARCAGCTGCTCGCACAGCTACTGCAAARGAACCTGGTTGAAGAACATTCTCGAGCCGAGGTAGCTGCRGCCCCTTTCGAACCGTTGAAAACYGAGTCAAATTTYGATATCGAGCTGAATGAAGARCAGCGTATCGCCGTAACCACAATCAGCAAATCATTGGGTGAGTACAAGTGCTTCTTGCTCAATGGCATCACTGGCTCCGGCAAGACCGAAGTGTATATGCGCATCATGCAAGAGCAGCTATCTAAGGGGCTGCAGTGCCTAGTACTAGTGCCAGAAATCGGTCTAACTCCGCAGACCATTGCGAGATTTAAGCAACGCTTCAGCTGCGCTGTAGTGAGCCTGCACTCGGGCTTAAACGAGACCGAAAGAATGACAGCCTGGTCGCAGGCGAGAGATGGTAGTGCTGGCATAGTGATTGGCACGCGCTCTGCCATTTTTACACCACTGGCAAAACCAGGCTTGATAGTCATCGATGAAGAACACGATTCCTCGTTTAAACAGCAGGATGGGTTTCGCTACTCGGCACGAGACCTCGCAGTAAGCAGAGCACGGCAGGAAGGCATTTGCATCGTTCTAGGTTCAGCGACGCCAAGCCTAGAGAGTTTGCATAATGCGCGAAGTAGTAAATTTGTTCATCTGCACCTAACCCAACGCACAGGCATCGATCAATCATCCGCGATGGAAGTCATCGATGTTTCAAGCGAGGCGATGGTTGAGGGTTTCTCAGAACAATTGCTGTATAGAATTCGCAAACACATACAACAACGCAATCAAGTGCTCGTTTTTATCAACCGACGGGGTTTTGCACCGGTACTAAATTGCCAAACTTGCGGTTGGATTTGTGAATGTGAAAACTGTAATGCGCAGTTTACAGTTCATGCTAATCCACCCAGCATTCGTTGCCACCATTGTGGAGCGGCAGCCAGGCTACCTCAATCATGCCCCAGCTGCCAATCGAAAGAGCTGACTACCATGGGTATCGGTACCCAGCGCATTGAAACATTCCTAAAGAAACAATTTTCGGACACACCCGTACTGCGCATCGACCGTGATTCGACGCGCCGCAAGCACAGCCTAGAAAAAATGTTGGAAGAAATTAATAAGGGCGACCCCTGCATTCTACTGGGTACGCAAATGCTCGCGAAAGGGCATCACTTTCCGAACATTACACTGGTCGCCATACTCGATGCCGACTCTGGCTTATTCAGTGCAGATTTCCGTGGCCAAGAGCACATGGGTCAAACCATAGTCCAAGTCGCTGGCAGAGCGGGGCGAGCCAACCGCCCCGGTGAGGTTCTAATCCAGTCACGCCATGCTTCCCATGAGACGCTACAGAGCTTATCCAATAAAACCTACGCTGAATTCTCCGAGATTCAACTGAAAGAAAGAATGAGCGCGCAGTTGCCGCCATTCGCTCACCTGTGTTTGCTCAGGGCCGAAGCGAGTGAAATGCAGCCGGCGCTGCAATTCCTCGATGGAATAGCACAATTTTGTCAGCGTTTCTCTGCCCATAATTCCTTGCCTATCGAACAGCTAGGCCCACTTCCTGCACCTATGGAGAAACGAGCGGGAAAGTACCGTGTGCAGTTGCTGCTGAAAACCGATAAACGCGGTAAACTGCAAGCACTGCTTTCTTCTCTATGCGCAGAGCTCGAGAGCATGAAGCCACCACGATCGATCAGGTTCAGTATTGATGTGGACCCACAAGATCTAGTCTAGGGTGCCTCTGAGCAAACCACTGTGTCCTAAATCCGAGAAAAGTCGCTTGATTCGGCTATAGCTTACCGGCAGACAACCGATAATTGAGGTGGTGCAAATTTTTCTAGCTATTATTGTTATTTAAAACAATAACTTAATTTATGGCTACAGCCTGTGGAAGCCTTACTAGAGTCATGACACAAGATTTTGCCAAAATTAAGCCGGAACCGCTTTTAGAGCGAAAAACCGTTGCCACCCCGCCCGCTTGGTCCCTGATGTTCACAGGGGTGATTGTAGGGCTGGCGCTGGGTGTGTTCGGTTGCTTCCTCTTCTATCTTTCAGGAAACGTCCCACCGCTGAATATCAACCAGCGCGCTGGCAACAACGCTCCCTCCGCAATTCAGCCATCTGCAGTAGTCGCCGCTGAAGAACCCGCAGAGGAAGAACTGCAACTCGAATTCTATACCGAGCTACCCGCCTACGAAGTGTCGGTAGATGCCAACCCAGTAGAGCTAACGGCACAGCAGGCTGGGCTCGCCGAAGAAGCCGCTGAAGTGGCAGTGGCAACTACCCGGGCGGAAACTGAAGAAACCTTCGATCCCGGATTCATCCTGCAGTCCGGCGCATTCCAGCAATTCGATTCAGCTCGTACTGAATACGAACGGCAGAGGCTAATAGGTCTCGATGTCAATGTTAAGCAGCAGGAATTGCTTGGCCGAACCCTCTATCTGGTCCAATCTGGCCCCTATACCAGCAGCAGTATATTGAATGAGGCAGAACGGTTACTCCGAGTCAATAATATTCCCAGCCTGCGCATGACTATTCAGTAGCTAGCAAGCGGCTTCTCGCACCGGGGCGCGCTTGAATTCCCACGGTCTCACCCCATATCCTATGCTCGCGCGCCAAATTCTAGCGATTGATGATTTCTAGCCTGTGATAGCCTGATCGAAAAGCAGTGGCATTTCTAATCGCCACGTAATTCTCTCGCTCTATCAGCACGCCAGTCGTTTAACGAATTGGTTTAACACACGGCTTTTTGAAGCAACGCAACAAACAGGATATCTGCTATGGATCAGTACAGAGGCACCACTATCGTGTCGGTTCGCCGCGGCAACAAGGTCGTGATCGGAGGTGACGGACAAGTCTCTCAGGGCAACACCGTCATGAAAGGCAATGCTCGAAAAGTGAGACGCCTTTACAAAGATCAAGTCATTGCCGGCTTCGCTGGCGGCACCGCCGATGCCTTCACTCTCTTCGAGCGCTTCGAAGAGCAACTGGAAAAGTACCACGGCAAACTAACTCGTGCAGCAGTTGAACTGGCTAAGCTGTGGCGAACAGAACGCTCTCTGCGAAGACTCGAGGCCTTGCTGGTTGTAGCTGACCAAGAATCCTCGCTGATTATTACCGGCAATGGAGATGTTATCGAGCCCGAAGACTCGCTCATGGCCATAGGATCCGGAGGCCCCTATGCACAGTCTGCAGCAAAAGCCTTGCTACAAAACACTGACCTTAATGCACGAGAAGTAGTCGAAAAGAGTTTAACTATCGCGGCAGAAATTTGTGTCTTTACAAACAATAACCACACAATAGAAGAGTTAGATCTTGCAGGATAACTATGAACAGAACAACAAAACTGATGTTGGCTCAATCGAATACAGGTATTAAAGCATGCCCACAATGACACCCCGCGAGATCACCTCTGAGCTCGACAAACACATAGTAGGTCAGGCTGCCGCTAAACGCGCGGTAGCGATCGCTTTACGCAATCGATGGCGTCGCATGAAACTCGACGCTGAACTACGTGAAGAGGTCACGCCCAAAAATATTCTCATGATCGGACCAACCGGTGTTGGCAAGACCGAGATAGCACGGCGCCTCGCCAAACTGGCTCAGGCTCCCTTCATTAAAATCGAAGCGACGAAGTTCACTGAGGTTGGCTATGTCGGGCGCGATGTCGAATCGATAATTCGCGATCTAGTCGACGTTGCGATCAAGATGATCAGAGAAACTGAAATGAACAAAGTGCAATGCTTGGCAGCAGACAAGGCTGAGGAGCGCATCCTTGACGTACTTCTGCCGCAGGCGCGCACAGAGCAGCCGAGTGATTCCGACGAAGACAGTCCAGCAGATTCAAATTCAGCCGCACGCCAACTCTTCCGCAAGAAGCTGCGCGAGGGCGAACTCGACGATAAAGAGATTGAAATTAAGGTCAGCGAGGCCGCAGCTGGAATCGAAATCATGGCCCCTCCAGGCTTAGAAGATATGACCAGTCAATTGAAAAGCATGTTCTCAAATATGAACAGCAGCAAGAAGACATCGCGGCGCCTGACTGTTAAGGCGGCCCTGAAGGTTGTGAAAGATGAGGAAGCGGCTGCGCTGGTAAATGAAGAAGAGATTCGCGAGCTAGCGATAGAAGCTACTGAGCAGACAGGCATCGTCTTTCTCGACGAGATCGATAAAGTGACCAATAAGCACGATCAAGGCGGCGCTGGAGTCTCTAGGGAAGGCGTGCAGCGCGACCTGCTACCACTGATCGAAGGATCTACGGTCACAACTAAACATGGCAGCATAAAGACAGACCACATACTCTTTATTGCTTCTGGCGCCTTCCATCTCAGCAAGCCTTCGGATCTTATTCCTGAATTACAGGGCCGACTGCCTATTCGGGTCGAACTCGACGCGCTTACCGCAGATGACTTCAAGCGAATCCTAGTAGAGCCAGATGCCTCGCTTACAGAGCAGTATCAGGCGCTGCTCGCCACCGAAGGCTTGCAAATATCGTTCACCAAAGATGGCATAGATAAAATTGCAGAGACTGCGTGGCAGGTAAACGAACGCACCGAAAACATAGGTGCCAGGCGCCTGCATACAGTGATGGAAAGGTTGTTAGAAGAAGTCTCCTTTTCTGCATCTGACATGGCCGTWGGTGACAACAAGGAGCTRGTAATYGACAGAGCCTACGTCGAAAARCAAYTGGATGAAYTGGTCAAAGATGAAGACCTGAGCCGCTACATCCTGTAAACCTCTCAACACGTAAAYTGAATCGCTGATAATCTARATGGCTACSAACGCACCAACAGACATTAAACTGCACAAGAAGTCGGCGACGCTCGAACTGCTGTATGTCGATGGCGCATGCAATACCTTCACCGCTGAATTTCTCCGAGTAAACTCCCCATCTGCTGAAGTACGTGGGCATGGCAAGGGACAGGAAATTCTACAAAAAGGAAAACGTCAGGTGAAGATCGTCAATCTTGAGCCTGTCGGCAACTATGCGATTAAGCTCAGCTTCAGTGACGGCCACGATACTGGCATCTATTCCTGGACTTACCTGCAAGAGCTGGCAGACGAGCATGACGCTCTCTGGGATAACTACCTGATGAAGCTGAATGCGATGAAAGCGAGCCGAGAACCATTGCCAGAGGGTACGCAAGTGATTAACATCATGCCCTCATCAAAAGATTAACTATTTGACGCTTACTTTTTTAGGCAACAGCGAACGCCCATGAGCAACACAACAGAGTCCACCGAGACCACCCACTTCGGCTACGAAGAGGTACCCACAGCCGAAAAAGAGCAGCGCGTGGGCCAAGTATTCCGTTCGGTCGCGAAACAGTACGACATAATGAACGATATCATGTCACTAGGCTCCCACAGGCTCATCAAACGCTTCACGATTGAACTAAGCGCCCTACGTAAAGGTCACAAAGTTTTGGACCTCGCCGGAGGAACTGGCGATTTCAGCATTCGTTTCTCAAAAATAGTCGGCCAAAGCGGTCAGGTCGTCCTCGCCGATATCAATGAGGCGATGCTGCAGGTAGGTCGAGACAGGATMATAGAYAGGGGGCTCGCCTCGAATGTCGACATCGCGCAAGTTAACGCTGAGCACCTRCCCTTYGCGGACAATACCTTCGACTGCATCTGTATCGCCTACGGTCTACGCAATGTCACGAACAAGGAAGCTGCTCTAGCATCCATGGAGCGAGTGCTTAAACCCGGCGGCCGCGTGCTAGTCCTYGAGTTTTCTAAACCTACCAAYGATCTAGTAGGCAAAGCCTATGATGTCTATTCGAAATTGTGGCCYATCGCTGGCAAGGCAATCACCGGTGATGCYGAGAGCTACCGCTACCTAGTCGAGTCTATTCGCATGCATCCCGATCAAGAGTCGCTCTTGCAGATGATGCAGGAYGCAGGCCTTACTAACTGCAAATACCACAATGTGATGGGTGGCGTTTGCGCRATCCATATTGGTTTCAAGTCAATGTAGGGCAAGGGCACCTCTGAACAACGCTAGACTTACTKCAGTTTAGTAAAMRAAAKYRCTGGAATACAATTGAATCARTTTCTTGGMAGCCTCGCCCTACTCCCAGTCGAAAAAMTACTGAACGCGATTGTCGCGCGCGACGCGCACGTTGCTACSAAGCTCGCCGCATTCGATTCGAAATGCATCGAGGTTGTAAGTCTCAGGCCGGACTTCTCTCTCAGCATCCGCTTCGAAGACGGAGAAATCAAACTCAGCGCTATCGATACCCAAACCTTAGGCATAGTAGCCGACGCAACTATTTCGGGCAGTGCGGAGAGCTTGCTGGGCCTACTAGCCAAGAAATCTGAYCGCAGAGCAATGGCCAATGCCTCCATAGACGTATCTGGCGACGCCACACTCGTTCARGATTTGCAGATGACGATCGAGTCGYTGGATAGTGACTGGCAAGATTATCTAGCCCCGATCCTCGGCGATGTATTAAGCAATGAATTAGGCGAGATAGAAGGCCGCGCGAGAAGCTGGAGTAAGTCCGCGGGCTCTAGCATACATCGAGGAGTTCATGACTATCTAACAGAAGAAGCGCGCCTCGTGCCTAGCGAGCTAGAGGTAGATAGCTTTTCAAATCGACTAGACCAACTGCGCTTAAGCATTGACCGAGTTGCTGCTAGAACAGAATTACTCAAGCGTCGCTACTCCCTACTTGAAGAGTCCAAATAACTCACTAAAAACAATCGCTTAACAGCTGCTTCCTGCTTGTTAGAGCTGCTCGGCAGTGGTATCTTTGCAAGCCCTCAGATCAAGCAGAGCATTGTCATCACCCGTGTCATATCTTCCCCGACTTAATAGAGTGCTCAATGTCATTGCGAAATACCGTCTCGATGAGTTCATGCACGGTCAGCCAGGCGCTCGAAGGCTAGGCCTGTTTCTGCTGCCCTATCGTCTTGCCTGGATGTTTAGCTCGCATGCCACGAGCCACAGGAACGTACGACTTCGCAAAGCGATGGAAGAGCTTGGGCCTATCTATATCAAGTTTGGCCAATTGCTTTCTACGCGCAGAGATTTCCTCGACATCGAACTTGCCGACGAACTGCAATCTCTTCAGGACAATGTGCCGCCCTTTTCATCACCCTCTATTCATCAGCTTATCGAAGAATCGCTGGGAGTAACGCCCGAGTCGATTTTCAGTAGTCTCGATAGCGAGCCATTTGCCTCTGCATCGGTAGCGCAGGTTCACAGGGCGACACTGCAAAGCGGCGAAGAAGTTGTCATCAAAGTAACGCGGCCGGGCATCGCAGAGGTTGTAAACGCCGACATAAGTCTGCTGAAATGGATCGCGGGGCTCATTGAGACGCGAACAGAGTTAGGCAAAAGGCTTCATCCAGTAGAAATAGTGAATGACTACGAACAGATCATTCATGATGAGCTCGACCTGCTTTCCGAAGCAGCCAATACCTCACAACTAAAACGCAACTTCGARAACTCTCCTGTCCTCTATGTTCCGAAAGTTCATTGGGACTACTGCAGCAAGCGCCTCATGGTAATGGAACGCATACACGGCATYCCAGTCGCGGATGTGGWTGCGCTCAAAGCGCAGAATACCGACATGAAGAARCTCGCCGAGACAGGCGTCGACATTTTCTTTACGCAAGTCTTTGATCACAATTTTTTCCATGCCGACATGCACCCAGGCAATATCTTCGTTTCTCACGAAACACCGTCGAACCCAAAATACATAGCCATCGATTGCGCGATAATCGGCAGCCTTAGTAAAGACGATCAAGAGTATTTGGCGAAGAACTTACTCGCACTCTTCAGGCGCGAATACAGAAAAGTTGCCGAACTTCATGTCGCCTGCGGGTGGGTACCAAGAGACACCAAAATACATGAATTCGAATCGGCAATACGAAGCGTCTGCGAACCAATCTTTGAAAAACCTTTGAAAGAAATTTCATTCGCYAATTTACTGATACAGCTATTCAGAACCGCCAGCCGTTTCGATATGGAGGTGCAGCCTTCACTTGTTCTGCTGCAAAAAACATTATTAAATGTTGAAGGACTAGGCCGGCAACTCTATCCCGACCTCGACCTTTGGACGACCGCCCTCCCTTACCTTGAGARMTGGAGCAAGAAGCGRCTCAAYCCATTCAMGCTGCTAGGCCAAATTCAGGAAAATATTCCGAAYTGGATCGACCAACTGCCGCTGCTTCCACAGCTCCTCATCGAYGCAGCAACCGARAGCAAGCAACTTGGTGAGATCAACGAGTCGTTGCAGTCCCAGCAGAAACTGAATATCGAGAATACCCAGCGCCAGAACCGGAAATTCCGCTTCCTCGGTGCCGTACTATTGGCCGCCTCTGCTTCGAGCCTCATTCCAGGCATCCATGAGGCCCTAGTAAACCTGCCCCTAGCCACGGCATCTCTAGCTTTAGCGGGTGTTTACCTTTTGTGTTTTAGACGGTGAAGCTGCATACTTAGCCGATGCCGTCCTATCTCGATCAAATTCAATGGAATGAACAAGGTTTAACGCCCGTGATCACTCAGGACGCAGGCTCTGGGCGAGTTCTCACGCAGGCTTGGGTCAATCGAGAGGCACTAAAAACAACAGTTGCTGAAGGCCGCGCTGTATACTGGTCACGGTCCCGCTCAAAGCTTTGGAGAAAGGGCGAGGAATCTGGCATGGTGCAGAAGCTTGTAGAAGTTCTGCTCGATTGCGACAATGACTCACTCTGCTACCGGGTAGAACAAGTAGGCGGAATCGCCTGCCATACTGGACGGGAAAGTTGCTTTTACAAGAAGCTGATTAATGGCACATGGGAATCGATTGATCCCGTATTGGTTGACCCTGACCAGCTATACAAGACTAGTTAAGCCATGAACGATGTACTGACAGAATTAGCTGCAATTTTGGAACAGCGGAAGAAATCTTCAAGCAGTGATTCTTATGTTGCCAGCTTGCACGAGAAGGGTCTTAATAAGATCTTAGAAAAGATTGGGGAAGAAGCGACCGAAACAATCTTGGCCGCTAAGGATTTCGGCGAACACAGAGAAACGGATTCAAAGGCTGTTATTAGTGAAACTGCAGATTTATGGTTTCATACGATGGTTATGTTAAGCCATCTTGATTTGACACCGCAGCAGGTGTTGGATGAATTAAAAAAACGCTTTAAATTATCTGGCCTTGCAGAAAAGGCATCTCGACACAACTAATTACCGGTACGCACAATATCGCATAATGCAAAGCACTGCGTATCAGATTTGGAGGTTAACATGGGTGGAATTGGAATTTGGCAACTACTGATTATTCTATTAATCGTAGTTATGCTTTTTGGCACGAAGAGATTAAAGAATCTGGGCTCGGACCTTGGTGGCGCTTTGAAGGGTTTTAAGACAGCCATCAAGGAAGATGAAAAAGAGCAAACGGCTGAGGACGATGCCGATGCCGATGCCGATGATGCTAGTGAGACCATAGACTCCACTGCCAAGAAAGTTGAAACCAAGTAACTAGTCTCTGCACTGTTTTCCGATGCTACACGCATCACACCTCTACTCACAGGGTCGACCTGTGATCTCGGTTACGCACTATGTTTAACATCGGCTCATTCGAAGTACTGCTGATCTTTATCATTGCACTGCTTGTGCTTGGCCCAGAGCGGCTGCCTGGCGCCGTGCGCACCACCGGACTATGGATCGGTAGGTTTCGCCGCAGCTTCTATAAGGTGAAAAACGAGATCGAAAAAGAATTGAACGTGGATGAGATTCGCCGCCAACTTCATAATGAAACGGTTATGGCCGAGATTAAAGATGCCAAGTCGAGCATCGAAGGCATCGCAAAGGACACCGAGAAGTCAGTAAATAACATTGTTAATTCTGCGAATTTCGATCCGGGCGCCTCTCAAGCCTCCGCAGATACTGCCAAGAAGAATAGTGAGCAGGAGAGCGCCGCCATCGAATCGCTAGCCAAGAATGACAAGTCGCTTACTGGCGAGTTGAAAGAAATAAGCAATCAGGTGGAAGAAGTAACCAAGCAAATCTACAGCGGCGGCAAGAACCCGAAGCTAGTCAACTCTGATACCTCCATCGACACCCCTGATATTAAGAAAGAAAATGGCAACAGCTGAAGAACAGAAAGAATTAACCCTTATCGATCACTTGGTTGAGCTGAGGGATCGAATTCTTAGAAGCATTATAGCGATAATACTGTTCTTTCTGATTCTATTTTCCTTCTCTAATGACATCTACACCTACGTTGTCGATCCGTTAATCCAGGCCTTGCCAGAAGGGTCGACGATGATAGCAATCGATCCCACATCGCCATTTTTCGCTCCTTTCAAGCTCACATTTTATGTTTCATTTCTTCTGGCGGCACCCTACGTGCTCTATCAGCTATGGTCCTTTATAGCGCCAGGTTTGTATAAGAATGAAAAAAGCGTCGCGATACCACTGTTCATTTCCAGCGTTATACTCTTCTATGGGGGCATCGCTTTCGCACGGTATGTGCTCTTCCCCTTCGCATTCGCATTTTTTATATCGGTAGCGCCTGAAGGCATCTCGGTAATGCCGGACATCAATAGCGTCCTCAGCTTCTCGCTTACCATATTCTTAGCATTCGGTATCGCCTTCGAGGTTCCAATAGCCGTATTTATACTGATATGGACAGGCATCGCCGACCCAGATTCACTTACCCAGAAGCGCCCTTATGTGATCGTCGGTTGCTTCGTCGTAGGGATGTTACTGACACCGTCCGACCCGTTCACGCAGTCGATGCTGGCAATACCGATGTGGTTGCTGTTCGAGGTGGGAATTGTTGCTGGGCGCATGGTTAAGAAACGCCAGCCAAGGGATGAGGCAGACGCCCCAGATTAGCCTTAGACTTTGAGAATAAACGTTACCGGCCCGTCGTTCTCCAGACTAACTTGCATGTCTGCGCCGAATTTTCCAGATCGTACAAACTCATGCTGATCTTCCGCGGACTGCACCAGCTTGTCGTAAATTACTTCGGCCTGGGCTGGAGGTTTAGCAGAAGAGAACCCAGGGCGAAGCCCCTTCTGTGTCTCGGCAGCAAGTGTAAATTGCGATACAAGCATTAGATCCCCACCGATATCCTTTAGATCGAAATTCATCTTATCGTCCGAGTCGGCGAATATTCTGTAGGCCAGAATCTTGTCGAGCAACTTCTTCGCAAGTTTGTCGTCGTCTTCTTTCTCAATACCAATCAGCGCAAGCAGGCCTTGACCAATATCGGCATGCAGCGTGCTATCGATATGAACTTGCGCCCAATTGACGCGTTGAATAAGTGCAATCACATGACCCCCTTGATCACCGTGCAGAAGGTCAAGCTAGTTAGTCGGCCCCCAATAATGCATCTCGATATGAATTTCAATTTCGTGGCTCAACTGCCACCAGAATTTCGGCCAGAAAACCGCCGCTTCAAGCATTTTTCTGATCGCTAGGCGCTGCACAGAGATGTGCAACCATTGCCTATTAAGGGCAATACGAGTGGGCCAAAAGCAAGTGAAATGACACTAACGCCAACTTTTGAGCCACGAAATACTGAAAGCTCACGGATGAGTTTTCAGTATTTACTACTTAAGTAGCTTCGAGCTTCTTAGCGATGTCTTGAGTTGCACGTATTAAGGCATCCACGGTTCCAGGCTCTGACGCGGAATGACCTGATTCACGAACTATATGAAGCTCAGCCGCCGGCCACTGTCGATGCAATGCCATAGCGTTGTCGAGAGGGCAGACCATATCATAGCGGCCGTGGACAATTCGCCCAGGGATGTCACGAATAAGATGCATATTGTCCAAAATGTGATTCTCGTCAATGAAGCCCTTGTTCATGAAATAGTGAATCTCTAACCGCGCCAGCGCTAGTGCATTGTGCGGCTTGGTAAAACTTGCCAATGCCTCGGGGCTTGGTCGTAACTTGGAGCAATTCCCTTCCCAAGCTGACCAGTGTTTCGCTGCCGCCATCCGTGCCAGTTCATCATCGCCAGCTAGCCTCTCGTAATAGGCCTGCATTAGATCGTCGCGCGCAGCAATTGGGATATGGCCAACAAACTCTTCCCAATAATCTGGAAAGACTCGCCGTGCACCATCCTTATACAGCCAATCGAAATCACACTGCCTACAAAGAAATATACCGCGCAGGATAAGTGCGAGAACCCTAGCTGGGAATGCCTGCGCGTAGAGCAGACTTAAAGTGGAACCCCATGAGCCGCCGAATAACACCCACTTCTCTACGTCGAGGAATTCGCGTATGACTTCGATGTCAGCTATTAGGTCTTGGGTCGTGTTATTTTCAAGCTCGCCATGAGGAGTCGAGCGCCCGCAGCCACGCTGATCGAAGGTTATAATGCGATAGACAGCAGGATCATAGAAACGGCGAGAACTCGCGTCACAAGCCCCACCAGGACCACCATGCACGAAAAGGATGGGTATGCCATCGACATTACCTGCCTCGTCGACATACAGCTCATGCTTGCCTGAGACTTCTACCTGATGGCGTTTATAGGGTTTGAGTTCGGGGTATAGTATCTGCATAGGAGCGGCCTAATTCTAGCTAAAGAAGCATGCACGCCCTTCTACAAGGGCGCAACTAGCTATGTTAGGCCAGTAAGCCGCGAGACGCTAGCGCGCTGCAGCTCCACGGCTATGTCGCTTACGTTCATTCTCGGTAAGCAGTTTCTTGCGCAGACGAATACTCACAGGAGTCACCTCAACCAATTCATCCTCAGCAATGAATTCCATAGCTTGCTCTAGCGTATGTGTAGTTGGAGGCGTTAGAACGATATTTTCATCGGTTCCTGAGGCGCGCACGTTCGTCAGCTGCTTGCCCTTGATTGGGTTGACAGCCAGATCGTTCTCGCGACTGTGCAAACCGATAATCATGCCTTCGTAGGTCTCTACGTTTGGCCCTACGAATAATTTGCCGCGGTCCTGCAGATTAAATAGCGAGAAGCCTAGAATCTTGCCTTTCACCATGGAGACTAAGACACCTCGAGAGCGTACAGCCAGATCCATATCCTTGTAGTCGCCGTAGTGATCGAACACGTGAGTCATCAAGCCAGTGCCTGAGGTCATGCTTAAGAACATAGAGCGGAAACCAATCAATCCACGAGTGGGAATCAAAAACTGCAGACGCACACGGCCTTTGCCGTCCGGCAGCATGTCTTGCAAGTCTGCACGACGCTGACCCAATTCTTCCATGACCGAACCTTGATATTGATCATCGCAATCTATGACCAATGATTCGACAGGCTCCTTCAATACGCCATCTTCTTCATGAAGAATAACTTCCGGCCTAGACACCGCGAGTTCAAACCCTTCGCGGCGCATGCTCTCGATCAACACCGAAAGATGCAATTCTCCGCGACCTGAGACTTTGTATTTGTCCGGTGTCTCGCCCTGTTCAACGCGCAACGCGACGTTGTAGAGCAACTCTCTCTCGAGCCTATCCCTGATCTGCCGGGTAGTAATATACTTACCTTCGCGTCCTGCAAACGGCGAATCATTCACCTGAAACGTCATGCTGATCGTCGGCTCATCCACCGATAGAGGAGTCAGCGCTTCTGGATGATCTGGATCACAAAGTGTGTCAGAAATATTTAACTTATCGATGCCGGAGATACAAATGATCTCTCCAGCCTCCGCTTCATCGACGTCGATTCGCTCGAGGCCTAGATGGCTTTTAATCTGAACTATCTTTCCTTTGCGGGAATTCCCTTCGTGATCGATAATGACTACTTGCTGATTCCGACGCACCTTTCCGCGAGTTACGCGGCCTACACCGATAACACCAACGTAGCTGTTGTAGTCCAATGCACTAATCTGCATCTGAAAAGGGCCATCGACAACAACATCAGGCGGCGGCACTTTATCAATAACGGTTTCGAATAGCGGCTGCATGTCAGTTGCCATCTCATCCATCTCGTGCCCAGCATATCCTTCCAATGCAGAAGCGTAGATTATTGGAAAGTCTAGCTGCTCATCTGTTGCACCGAGTTTATCGAAAAGATCAAAGACTTCATTGACCACCCAGTCAGGCCTGGCGCCATCTCGGTCAAYTTTATTKATTACTACKATRGGRTTGAGRCCTTGTGCGAAYGCCTTCTGTGTCACRAAWCGAGTCTGTGGCATYGGRCCRTCRACGGCATCTACSAGCAGRAGCACACTGTCGACCATCGATAGCACGCGCTCCACYTCACCACCAAAATCGGCGTGRCCYGGMGTATCCACAATATTGATGTGGTAACCGTTCCARTTGATAGCCGTGTTCTTCGCAAGAATCGTGATACCGCGCTCGCGYTCCTGATCATTCGAATCCATCATTCGCTCGACGCTCTCGCCGCGTGACTTGACGGTTCCCGATTGATGCARCAGCTTGTCAACCAGTGTAGTTTTRCCATGGTCAACGTGCGCGATGATCGCAATATTTCGAATCTTCTCAATCACTGTAGTTCCACCTAGATGTTTTGCCTACAGCCCCCAATGGAGAAGTAGGTGGCAGCTCTGACCTCGTCATAATTCGCCAAAAGCAATAGATGGAGAGCGGCTGCACAAAAGGCGGCGAGTATACACGAGACGGCGCCGAAAGATTAGTAATCTAGAGGATTTATTTCACAAAAATAGCGGTGATTCTAGCGTTTTTGAGGCTTTTCCAGCTCCAAAACGGCAACATTGGCGAAGCCTTCGTCAATTAAGTTGGCGGCATGGAGGCGACTCATCATGCCCTTCCCGCAGTACAGCAGATAGCTCTTGTTCTTATCCAGGTCTGTGAAATCGCTACGAAGCTGGTAGAACGGTATATTCAGTAATTCACTGGGCTGGTTTTGTCCACTCAGTATCAAAGGTTTGAGCTCGACTTCATCCGGATGACGAATATCGATAACTGTGCTGTTGCTATCTAACGTCTCTACGATTTTGACCTCTGTGGATTCACCGTCCAGATCAGCCGCAAGGTCAGTGATGAGCTGATGTTTCGCGCTGTCTATAGCGGCATCTAGGACAGCAAAATCGAATCGAGCCTCTTCGCGCTCAATGCGATGTGGTTTCGCGCGCGTAGTTGGCTTATTGGAGATAACCGCACAGTATTCCGGTATGTCTTTGGAAAACTCTTCGGTACCAATCACTCTGGCAATATCGATGATTTGCTGTTTGTCGGTTGTCGCTAGCGGCCGCAATACTAGGCCATTGGTGACAGAATCGATAACGGCTAGATTTGGCAGGGTCTGACTAGACACCTGCGCAACGCTCTCGCCCGTCACCAGCGCCTCTATGTGCAAACCTGCTGCAATTCTCTCGGCTGCGCGCAGCATCATGCGCTTTAAGATGACGCCCATTTGTGGGTTATCTACCTTATTCAGTATCTCCTCCACCACGCCCTCAAAGGGTACCGAGATAAACTTTACTCGATGCGAGGAGTGATACTTCATCCACAAGAATAGAGCTACTTCTTTCACGGCAAGCTCATGCGCCCTGCCGCCAAGGTTGAAGAAGCAGTAGTGAGTTTGTAGCCCCCGCTTAATACACAGATAGCTGGAAACAGAAGAATCAAAGCCTCCTGAGATCAGCGACAGCACCGAATCCTGACAACCCAAGGGAAACCCACCCATGCCGACCCTCTGATCTCGCACCATGAAAACAGAATCATCGCGTATTTCTATCAAGACGGTGACATCGGGATCCTTCAAGCGAACGCCCGCAGCCTCGGTCTGAGTATTAAGCCCAGCGCCTACATGACGCTCAACATCGGTAGATTTAAAAGCATGCTTGCCAGTACGCTTACAGCGAACAGCAAAGGTTTTACCCACTAATGTTTCTCGGTAATATTCTAGCGCCAAATCTAACATCGCATCTAAGTCCGTACGTGGATACTTGTCCACGTGTAGAAACTTCGCGATGCCCGGCGTACAAGCCAGTTTTTCGCTTATTTGGGCTATAGCCTCAGGATTATTCGTTGAGGTTTGGACTTCTAGACTGTCCCACTCCCCAACAACAGAGATAGCAGGATCAATTTCGGAAACAACCGATCTTATGTTTTTACGCAATTGACGAATAAAGCGCTTGCGCACTGGGCGGGACTTAATTGTGATTTCAGGGAAAAGCTTAACAAGGAATAACATCTTATCTCTATTTACTCAGTGGACGACTCGACTAGAGACGACATTTTATAGGTGTGTAAGCCATTTATAGGTGTGTAAGCCAATTTGTCAGGTAACTGTRGGCTTGCGCCCATAGCCTTGTCGCGAAATTTCTGAATCATGCACCACTATTGTGCATTATTTTCAATATTGCACCATATTGGGGCTATTGCGTTTTTATTAGGCGCCGCTCTCCCAGTAAAATAGAGCTTTGCAGCAATACCAGTGATGGCATATATTTTGCTCTTCCCCTAGCACACAAGGCAAGCCGCGAAAGTATAGTCGATTATGCATCGGATAACTTAAACAGGCAGYYCCTTGCCAAAGTGACAGCAAAAGCTGGTAGGCTCTCTCAACTTCGCCATGTCGGTATAAGGCAGTAAGCACTATACTCAGGGGCACAGAAAAACGAGCACAAGTCATACATTACCAAGTAGTCGATATCGATTAGGAGAAAAGGATAGAAAATGAAATCTAAATTAGAATACATCTGGCTTGATGGYTATAAGCCAACTCAATCACTGCGCAGCAAGACGCAAGTACGTGACAACTTTGGTGGCACTCTTGAAGAATGCCCAATCTGGTCATTCGATGGCAGCTCTACTCAACAGGCCGACGGCAGCGATTCCGACTGTTTACTGAAGCCAGTGGCAATCTATCCMGATCCCGACCGTACTARTGCCTACCTAGTAATGACTGAAGTGCTGAATGCCGACGGTACGCCGCACYCATCAAATGGYCGCGCTACTATCGATGATGATGATTCTGACTTCTGGTTCGGTTTCGAACAAGARTATTTCCTCTGGGATCTGRARACTAACCTTCCTCCTGGMTTCCCTTTAGGYGGCTACCCCGGCCCACAGGGCCCTTATTACTGTTCWGTTGGCGCCCARAATGCCTTCGGCCGCGAAGTGGTCGAAGACCACATGGACCTGTGTCTTGAAGCTGGACTCAACTTCGAAGGCATCAACGCTGAAGTTGCTGCCGGTCAATGGGAATTTCAAATTTTTGCAAAGGGCGCGAAAAAAGCTGGCGACCAAACTTGGATCGCAAGATACCTTTTAGAGCGCACAGCTGAGCGTTACGGCCTGTCGATCAACTATGAGCCCAAGCCGCTAGGCAAAGAACTGGACTGGAATGGCTCCGGTATGCACGCAAACTTTTCAAACGGCCCTATGCGTAATGATGGTGATGAGTCTATTTTCACTAAAATATGTGAAGCCTTCGGCAAAAACATCGATCGCCATATTAGCGTTTATGGTGCAAACAATGACCAGCGGTTGACCGGTTTGCACGAGACTCAATCGATCGATGAGTTCAGCTACGGTGTTTCTGACCGCGGCGCGTCAATTCGAATTCCGATTGGCACAGTTGAAGATGGCTGGAAAGGACGTCTAGAAGACAGACGTACTGCATCGAATGCTGACCCGTACAAGGTCGCAGCAGCTATCATCAAGACCACGAAGGAAGGCTTGGCGTAAGCTACAGCTTGGGATTATCAAAAGAGCCCGGTCAATTGACCGGGTTTTTTTGTGTCCCTAAATATTGCAGCTCGACACTTGACGCACTATTATGGCGCACTATTATGGTGCGCTATTATTGCTCAAAACCGCGAACCCACATCCAAATCTGTGTACAAGCCCTATAAACAGTGATCAAGCCAGAATTCTTCCTATTGGTTTGCTTATTGCATAGTAGATGGAAGGGACATGGAAAGAGCAAGAGAAGCGTTCGCTATTCAGCCAGCAGCTGCATAGCTCTAGCCCTAGGGCTGAACATCCGTATTCCAACGCCATATTATCTAAAGTGAAATAGGACCCGTGACTCTAGACAACACACACAAGCGACTACTGGACAACCAGAAGACTGGAGTTGTCGTAATGGACAAAGAGCTGCGCCTACTCTATCTGAATGTCGCTGCTGAAAGCTTGTTGGAGATAAGCGTCCGCAAGGCCAGCAAGCTATTTATTGGCGACGTGCTAATTAAGGCAGCAGAAGACATAGGCGAAATGCAAACAGCCCTGACCAATAGCCATAGCTTCACCAAGCGCCAGACGCAGCTGCAGTTGATGCACGGCAAGACTGTAGACGTAGACTATACGATTACGCCATTCGAGGAAGATGGCGAACAACGCGTGCTGCTGGAGATCACCTCCTTAGAACATTCCTACAGAATCAATCGTGGAGTCTCTGAACAGCACACATGCGACGACCAGAGAATTGGTGAGAGGCCTCGCACATGAAATTAAAAATCCG
>JAESUV010000029.1 GCA_016762975.1 Gammaproteobacteria bacterium
CTCAAAGGCAGCCGCATCTTCTGGAGTAGTGATTATTAGTATCTCGCGGATACCGGCCTGCATTAAGGTCGATAGCGGATAGTAAATCATGGGCTTGTCGTAAATCGGTAGCAGCTGTTTGCTGACCGCTAGTGTCATGGGGTGTAATCGGCTTCCGCTGCCCCCGGCGAGAATTATTCCTTTAGTCATCTAGCTACTTCCTCTTTCCTTCTGCTACTTTAGTTCTCTATCGAGATTGAAACGAGTTAGTCTCCGAGACAATATCGTCTACTATTTCAGGCAGTACCTGATACAAATTTTGCGTGGGCTGAAACCCTAACCCCATGCAGATATCCTCATTGTTAAATAGGTTATCCGCTGTAAGATTTCGGTACGTTCGAGCGCTAATGCCAGTATCTCGTCCGCGCAGTCTAGCCGCGGCCCCCGCCAGTACTGCGGCTGCATATAATATCACAGCTGGCGTTCTCCACCTTGGCAATCTCTTTCCAAGGCTCTTATATATAGCCTCCTCAATCGCGGCTATCGGATAGTCTCGCCCATCCGTGACTGTATAGATTCGTGAGGTTTGTTCCGAATTTGCAGCTAACAGAATGGCGTTTGCTAAATCCTCAACACCGAGCAAGGAAATCTTGCTAGTTAAGGCCGGCAAGCGAGGCAGGCGCCCGCGATGAATCATGGAGATCATGCTGGCGATGTTGCCCTTCATGTTTATGCCGTAGACATTTACAGGACGCAAGATTATCACTTCTACAAGACCCTTGTGAGCGGCTTCCATTAGCAGAAGCTCCGACTCTCGTTTTCCCTTACCGTAGCTCGTTATGTCCCCGCTATTGGTTGCGGCGGCATGCGCTAGAGTGCTACTGAGGAAGACAATGCGCCTGACTTTCTTTTCCAGTGCCGCTTTTAGCAGGTTTTCACTGCCTATCACATTTGTATCATCACCCCCCTTGGTATCGCTCACATGCGCCACGCCTGCCAGATGCAAGATAGTATCAACGCCTGCACAAGCCTCTAATAAGCTCTGTTGGTTGTGTAAGTCCCCCAATACTTGCTCTGCAATTAGTAACGGCGGCAAGAGAGTGGCCTTGCTGGGACTGCGTAACAAAACACGCACATCAAAATCCTCTTTAATTAGGCGATAGCATAGTGCCAAACCTATGAAGCCTGTTGCACCTGTTAGCAGTATTTTTCTTTTAGATTGAATAATGTCTCTCACCCACCATTAGTAGGAAGCCGTAAACTGAAATTGATTTTTCACTGCTTAACTTAATTGACGAAACAAACGCCAACCATGGGTATTGAAGAAACGGGCGCCTGACAGTGCGAACATTTTTATGTGACTCAAACCTTTTCGTGCCGCATTACCTCCGGCATGGGTAATTCGCATAGCCGGGACATAGGCAATATTACCTATCGCAGCCATTCGAAGTGACAAGTCAAAATCTTCAAAGTAGAGAAAGAATTTTTCATTAAAACCCCCTGCCTGCTGCAATGCTTCTGTTCGGCATAACATATAACAACCGCTAATTATTGGAATATTAGTCGTAGGGCGGCTTTCTGGCAATTCGTGCATCTCGAAACGTGCCAAGCGTTTGGCAGAATATTTTTTGAGGAAATTTGGAAAGAAGCCTCGTACTATAAACGTAAATACACTTGGGTAGCGCTTGCAGAGATATTGTTTTTCCCCGTTTTCGTAGGTCGCAAAGGGGCTCGCCATGACTACATTTTTGTTCTCAATCAAATAGGAAATACCGGCCCGCAAACAATCCTGGTCTAGTCTTAAATCTGGGTTTAGCAGTAGGTGAAAGTCGCTAGCCATTTTTTTGATGACCAAATTATGCGCTGCACCGTAGCCTACATTGCCGTGTCCGTGAAGCAGATGCAGATCTACATCAAGTGCTTCGGCTTCTGTTTGCAGGCTAGTAAATTGCGTCAGGCGCAGATGCTCCTTTTCGGAATTGTCGACTAGATAGATCGGCACCGATGCTAGATTTGTGGAATCTTTAAGAAGTTGAATAGCGCTGAGTGTTGACTCAATGAGAGCCTTCAACTCATCTTCGCTGGAGTTAAAACACACTACTGAAATGGATAGTGAGATAGAAGAAGAAATTATGGAGTGATCTTTCAATGGCCTTCCAATTGACACCTGCACCGGGCAACTAATTTTATTGGCAGCTAGCTGGAGGTATGGCTACTGTCTATTGGTCGACTAGTCTATCACCGAAAGGGGTTGCGACAATACGCTTACCCTCGGGGACATCTTGAGGGTCTATTCGCCGCGGGGTGAATCTAGCGCCATTGGTGCTGGCCGCACCGGTTCCGGCATTAAGAGTATCTCCGCGCCGTCCGTTTCTAAGTGCCTCAAAAGGGTTGCCTGAAACATCCTGCTCTTCGATTATCTCCCCATTTATGTCTGTAGAGGCTTCTGCTGTCAATCCATTCGCGGGGTTTCTGCTGGCTAACGGCTCCCCGTTGGCCAAGATGAGCTGAGCGATATTTGCAGCAACTCTACAACTTACACCACGGTCGCTGAATTCTATGCAGGTGTTATTGCTAGGATAGCGGATAGACACGCTGCTGGCCGTGACATCAACGATTGCATAGTCACTGTGTTGGGGTATTAACGTAACCGCTACAGGGTCCGCTTTCACAATGAAGCTTTCCCCGCCTTTATGCCGCAGTATTGCAGAGTATTTAGCACCAAGCCGCGAAACGCCAACTAGGGTAAATTCGGGCTGGGCAGTAGTAGCTCGGGCTTCGCGAGCAGCACGACCGGCCGGCCTAGCACGGCTCTCCGCAGTTTCTACATTCTCAAACAAGGTGAGATTCTGACTGCTATTCGCACCAACACTAGGGCGATCGTTTGAATCTTGTGCATAGGCAACAGTGACTATGCAGCCAAAGAATACAAGGCTTGCCCATTTGGATAGTGATTGAATCTGTTTATTCGTTGGCATTGCTTGTCCACTGACAGATCAATTAGAAGAATTAAAGAACTGCTCGTTAGACGTGCAATTCTACGCTTTAGTTTGAACTTCTTCAAAAACAGGAGTTTAGAGGGACACTAACAATTTAACAACTTAAGCCCAGTGAATTCTCAGGGTCGGACCAACGCGACTGCTAGCTTTATAAAGCTCATTGCCAAGTATCAAGCTTACTATAAGGCTTAGAACTGTTTTTTAGCAATTCTCAGGGTCGGACCATATTTAGATCAATGTAAACAAGACATCGGGCCAAGTGCTCTCCGGTCTCAACAGCCGTTGCATGGTAGCGATCTTCCCAGAACGCCCCTTTACGATTTTTACGCTTATTATACTCTTGGGCAGTGCGTCCAGCGATCAGCTGCAGGCTCTTAGGAATAGCGGCATCAGTGGTATCTTTAACCATTAGATGAATATGGTTTGAGGTGACAATGTAATTTAGTACACACAAGCCGTAGCGCCTTCTTGCTTCGAAGAGCCAGTATCGCCAGCGCTTTCTATCCTTGGCAAACTTTAAGAGGAAATCCCGTTTATGACAGCGGTGGGTAATATGCCAAATATGACCCGGCACAAAATAGCGATTCGCGCGTGGCATGCTTCTTCCTTAAAACATTTTTATCCAACGTGATTTGCCGACCCTGTCAATTAAGCTACCTTATTGAAATCAATAGCCTCCAGCTTCCTTGTATCAACCGATTGTCGAGCCTTCCATAAATCGTAACTGTCTTGAAGCATTAACCAGCTCTCGGCTGATCCACCCAAGACACTGGAAAGCCTAACTGCCATCTCCGGCGACACGTTAGATATGCCATTCAGCAAACGACTAAAAGTGCTACGTGCAACCCCAAGACGATCGGCGACTTTATTACCAGTGACTTCACTAAACGGCTCAATATATGTCCTTTGAATCAGTTCGCCCGGATGTGGAGGGTTATGCTGTTGTAAAGTCATTAGTGATAATCCTCGTAGTTAACAACGTAAGCATCGCCGTCGATGAACCTGAAAACAATCCGCCAATTACCAGAAACGCTAATTGACCAATGGCCTTTTAACTTTCCTTTTAGCTCATGCAATTGATAACCAGGCTTATTAATATCCTCTATGCTTTGAGCGGCATGTAAAAAAGCAAGTTGATCGGAGATTTTGCTCGCGTGATTTGCTTGAATACCTGACATGCTACCGCTAGTGAAATATTTCTCTAAGCCCTTATGCTTAAAAGTTTTGATCATCAACAAAGCCTTTATCAGCGTGATCAGTTATTCGACAGAGTATAGAATGCTATTCCGTGATGCGCAACAAGGGTCAACGAATTTCCAGCAGCTCACAAAATACACTACTGATGCCAAATCTATAGCAGTTTGATTCGCAGTTTTATAGGAAGTCCCGCTCGTGGCATGTTTCTTCCTTAAAGCAGTTTTATCCAACGTTATTTCCGCTTTAAGCACTAAATACTGACTGCTATTCACCAGTATAGGCAAAGATTCAATAAGTTGCGTAGGTCCGACCCTATCAACCATTTGGTGAGATTAGAAAAGAAAAACCCTCAGTTCTTGCGAACTGAGGGTTTCTATTTTTTAGTATCTTCACTCAGATACTGAAATTACTTGCTTACCCAGTTACAGATAAGTGTTCACCTGTTTTATTGCTACTTACACAATAGAGACAAAACCATCTGCGTAAGCCACATCGGCCGCTGCAACGCCAGTCAAAGTGATTGTATACGTTTCAGCGCTCGCTGCGGATGAACCAAAGTCACTAGTTTCAACTGTAATTATTGCACTAGTAGTGCCTGTAATCCAAACTTCTGTAACTGTGTCGTCACCATTAGTGGCAGCTTTCACGTCAGTATTCAACACGGTATCAGCACCGATAAAGAGAACATCATCGCCACCAAAAGAGAGAATCGACGAGTCAGTAGTACCACCAAGGAAGACATCATCTTTAGTTGTTGCAGATTCAATAGCTACGTCAACAAGCTCTGGCTCTGAATAGCCAGCTGGGGCAAATGCTGCTTTAGCAGCAGTAACTGCTGTATTAACTACCTTAAGACCGGCAGCTATTCCTAATGCATCAGCTTCCGCAACTAGTAACTTATCAAAAGCAGCAACTGCGGCAGTAGTAGTCTTAATAGTGCCAGCTGCTAGATTGTAAGCATCAGCCCGAGTTGTAGTATTATCAGCTGCTTCATAAACGGCTAGAGTACCCGTTACAGCAGTGCTCCAATCGGCTGCCCGAAAAATTGCACTGTTAGCTGCAATAGCTACATCAGAGGCTGTGACACCAGCAGCTAGATCTGCGCCGGTACCAGCTATTACCACAGTGTCGAACGCTAGATTGATTGCTGTTGCGTCAGCAGCAGTAAGATAACCAGCTGTAACTGCAGCTGCTGTAGCAAGCGCATGATCAGTGTGCGTCTGAGCATCAGAAACCCAAACAATAGCATCAACTGCTACTTGCAAGTCACCCGCAGCGCCCAAGGCAGTAGCCAAGTCAGTATCGCCAGCTGTAGCAGCTGCCGCATCAATAGCTGTAACAATAGAAGCTAAGCCTACTGTTTCTGCATCAAGTTCTGCAACGGTTGCTTTACCTGTTACGCCAGGGTTAATAACAGTCATTTTACCAGTCGCTACAACCAAAGCTGCGGCACCAGCAGTATCCTGATCCATATTCTCTTCAACTCTCTGCGACAAAGCCGCCGCAGTTACTGCATCAGCAGACACTTTTATCGCTGCTTGGTTTGCCTGAGTAGCAGCAAGCAGTGCTGTAACACCAGGATTAGATGTCTCTGTGATAAGAGCAACTAAAGATAGTGACTTAGTAACAGCACTATAAGAGATCACACCAGCGTATGCGCCATTGCCATCAGCCGCCGCGAGAGCAGGATTACCAAGACCGTTATAACCTGTTTCAGCACCCAATCGTTCACCGGCAATAAGAACAGCTGCGCCGGCAGTGAGAGTTACATTCAAATCGGCAGCATTGTCCGCCAGTATTGCTGCCTCAAGGCCAGCTACTTGATCAGTACCACCCGGTGATGCTGTTGTGTTTGATTGTGCAGCTGCCAAAGCCTTATTACCATCTGAAAGAGCTTTTGCTCGCAGTGCAACTTCATCTGCTATCAAAGCGGCTTTAAGACCCACTGATGCAGCAGCGTATCCTGCAAGAGGCGCGTTTGCTGCGGCAATATCGCCATAGGCACTAGTAACATCTGTACCAATGTCCGCTTCAAGTTTGCTTGTTGTTGCTTTGGCATCACCATCAGCCGTTACAAGAAAAGCTTTCTTGTCAGCGTTTGCAGCATCGAGCTGAGAAAGTAGACCAGCAAGGCCTTGACCAGCTGCAATCGCAGTATCAACAGCGGCTTCGCCGGTTGCAGCCGCAGTAGCAGAACTATCAACAGCAGAAACTACTGCTATCAGATCGTCAAGGCTTTCGGAGCTTTGCGCCACGTCTACTGAGTAATATGTAGCAACGGCTGTCTTGTTAGCCAAGGCAGCTGCAGCATCAGCAAAATCTGGGTCTGTAGATGCAGCAAGAGCATTGATGGAAGCATTCATTACTGCTCCACGTGAATCGCCAGCATTTAGTGAAGCTGTCATTTCATCAACAGCTGCAGTCAGAACTTCTTCAGTGACTTCGCTACCAATAAGCTGAGTTAGGAAATTCTCTGCAAAAATTGCGTTTGGCAAGAAATCTGGGAAAAGACCAGTGTCGCCGCTGTAGGCTGGGTTTTCAGAAATGGCTATTGCCAATTCTTCAATAGTAAGGCCTGAATCAATAATATCTTCTAGTTCGGCAAGAATGTCCGCGCCGGGGGCGGCATCTACCATGCCCACTACTAGTTGGATGATTGCTGTTGTTTCTGCTGCTGTAGCCATTTATGACTCCTTGAAATGTTCTAGTTTTGTGTTAGTTCCGATCGAGACATGCCAAAAAGCGCGTATGACCACATATCGGTATTGCAAGCATACTTAAGGCAGTGCCTCTGGCTTGTGATTTCAATCACACCAAAGAAAATTACCTAAATTGCCAGTCCTGAGCATTACACTTGCTGACCTTGTGTCGGCAGCTGTGCAATTAACTCGCGGAGTTTACCTAGCATTGTTAACTATGACAACTGAATTATGCCCTAATYYCTCTCAAYCTTGATCGCTAACGCTYTATTTTTGAAGGAGTTTCCAACAAAGCCTRTRGGKYGAGCYTTCCCTACAGKGCGAGGCTAATGCCTATTTCTATGGTGCTATCAACCGTCTGGAATAACTCCAAATTGCTGCGCTGATCTTGGTGGAACATATTAATTAMCAGAGTCGTGCYCTCAAATAAYGGCCTGCGGTACTGCAACAGCAAATAACTCCTACGCARCCAGCGCTGTGCACCATTRGCCAACAGCGGGCTGTAGCCATCKGTATCKTTGAGYYGGGTGWAACCTAATTGACTTCGAAATTCACCRAGGGGTAGATCTARCTGCCAGTCGACACTCGCCTGCCARCCGTCTCTATCACCTCCGGGCCGCTCCGATTCAGTGGCCGTGTTGGACAGGAGGCTTAATTCAGTGCTGAACTGATGATTGCCCCAACTACTGCTCCTGGGACAGCTCAGCCCAATACCCGCCTTGCTCTCCAAAGCATTAAGCTGGCGCTGATTGTGAAAAGATTGGTACTGGGTGGCCATTTGATAATAAGGTTTGCAGCTYAAYCTRCTGGCTCGCTGATACCGCGCACTGACATCGACACCGGTATAAAGGGAGCTGCCACCAAATTGCAAATGACTRATACCGGTACTTACTTGCCAGCTCTGCTTGCGCCCAGGCCTAATAAAGGCATAGCGACTATCGACTTGCAGCAAATCCGATTCGGAATCCTCGCTTAGTCGCCCTCTTACTTCCGTCAGCCAGTTATGCTGGTAATTAACTCCAAGGCGTCGATAGCGGCCCCCTAGACGAAAATTCATATAAGGGCCGCTTTTGGGCCTGAATTCTTCGTTTAAAAGCAGCACAATGGGCTCGCCGGAGAGTGTCAGCGTCAGTTGGCTAGGATCGGGCGCGCCGTTTAAATTGTTATCAAAGCCTGCCAGTATATCCAGTTGAACACTGCGCTCGGTGGTTAATGCTTGCCAAGATCGTTGCCGCTTCCGAATTATTGATTGCAGGTCGCTTGCTAGTTCTTCGAAGTCTTCACGCGCAAGCAGGGCGTCGTTGACCTGAATTGCCGAGAATAATTGCCCCTGTAGATAGAGCGCCTGGGCATAATCCATTTGGGCCCCGCCATTCTCAGGCTCTAGCAAGAGAGCCCGCTCAAGCGATTCAAAAGCAGCGGCTATATTCCCGCTATTTAACTTTGCAGCACCCAATAATGCGTAAAATTCTGAGCTCTCCAAGCATTCTGACGACATGGGTTCTAGCTGCAGGCGCAACGACAGCCAATTTACATTCGCATCAGGATAGAAGGGCGCCAAATCAGGGCACTGTGCACTGGCATTCGAAGAGAAGGTTGCAAGGCCAAAGTAGGCTATAGATAGAAGGACAGTGTAAAAAAATCGCTGCATAGTTCCTGACAACCCAATTGGGGCCTTGAGCTTGCCAAGTACGAACCGATTAGTAAACATGGCGGGATTATCTGGGATCACATCGATTGATACAACACAGCAATTCACTGTAACAGTCTCTTATAGACTAATAATCGAGAAGATTAGACAGCCAGAAGAGATAGAAGAATCAATCTCCGTTTCCAGCAACCACTTTTAGCCTAGGCGGCATGCGTCTAGCGCTTTTATTCTTAACTGGCATCGATTCTGAGATTGCTGGTGCAAATAGAGTATGGGGAATTCTCAAGCCACTCAGTAAATAGCTACCTTGGGAGATAAGCTTTAGATCACTGAGCTGACGGGCTGCACATTCCCCAATCAGGATGGGCTGCGCTAGCTCTTCTGTTAATTCTTGAACACGTAAAGTGATAGTCACTGTGTCACCTAACAAAGAGTGACTACGGCGATGCGCAGGCCCTATGGAACCAATTAAAACAGGCCCTTGCTCAATGCCAATTCCTAGGGCCAGCGGCTCTAGGTGACTTACTGATTGCGGCATGAGCATGTCCTGATCAATTGCCTGTTGCATGCACTGGGCGGCTCGCAGGGCTTGAAGTGCGGCTTCGCGGTGGTGCCCGTCCCAGACTGCTAGAACGCTGTCGCCTTTAAATTCGTGCACTCGGCCGCCATGCTGCTCGACGATTTCTGTGGCACGCACAAAGAAGAAATGCAATACGGCGGCTGACTCTTCTGGTGGTCGTGCCTCGCTAAAGGCGGCGAAGTTTCGAAGATCGGCGCTCAAAAGGGTTACGTCACAGCGCTTTGCGTTAATCGCGGAACTGGGCAGTGTGTAGGCAATTTCTTTGGCAACATCGAGTGGAAGATAGCTGCTTAGATTGCTATACACTCGACTGCGTTCGACCCGCACACGACTCTGCTCTAACAGCAGTAACAAGCTCGCAGCGAGTAGGCTATATAGTGCAGGAAACAGCCAGCCCATCCAGACTTCACTGCTGCTCAGCAGCTGAATATGCAGTGTAAGGACAAGCAAGGGAAAGACGACGCCAGCAATAGGCAGCCCGTAGGCGGATACACGGCCGGGGGCGGCAGCCAGTTTAAGTAGGACCATTGCAATGCAAAGGCTAATAAATCCCAATAACCAATTTGCGGAACGCGGGGTATAGGGCATCTGTGCATCCAATAAACTGCCCAAAATGCGTGCCTGCAACTCGACGCCGGGAGTCGCTCCACTGTATGGCGTGGGAACGATATCGCCCATGCTCAGTGCGGTTGCGCCAACCAATACCCAGGTGTTTTCAAATAATCCTGGCTCTATATTCCCTGACATTACATCGGATGCGGAAACTGCCCGAAAATTATCCGGCGCTTCCTTGTAGGAAATACGAATATTGCCCTGTCTATCGAGAGGAATGTTAAGGCCAGGGTAGGCATCAAGCTGTAAGCGGAATGCGGGGCCAAAAAATGACGTGTCAGCGCGTATGCTGGCGTTCCAGTCCACGCTATTGGTTGCCTCTAATAGAGCGCTAATAGCGAGTGCAGGGTAGGGCATGCCATCGACGCAAATTAATGCCGGAAACTGCCGTATAGAACCATCGCTGGCTACTATAGGCGTGATATGACCCTTGGAGATTCCGGAAAGCCCAGCGTGGCTGGCGATATAATTTTGGGTGCTAGGCAGAGATATTCCACTGCTGGCCGCGGATACCTGTGCACTACAGCTAACGCCAGATACCGCATGTGACATTGCACCCACACGTGCCGTCTGCTCGGACTGTAAAATCGGCACCTGCGCCAACACCGCACCGCGCGATGACTGCAAGGCAGCGACTAATTCAGCATCTCCATCCTTAGGCTCTGCAAGAAACACGTCGTGAATTTGTAGTTGAGCACCTGCTTCATCAATAGCATTGACCAAGCGCGCAAGCTCCTGTCGAGGCCAAGGCCAAGGGCCCACTTCGGCCAAGCTTTTTTCATCGATGGTGACCAGCGTGATGCGCTGTTCTATGGTGTCGTCCGTAGTTAAGGTCCAACCCAGCACACCCAGTCGTTCTTCTAGAGTTTTAAGCGCATCACTAAAAGCGAAATTTAAAGCAGCAGACAAAATGCCGGCCAAAAGTAGCACCAGCAATCGCCCATCACGAGGCCGTAATTTTTGCACAAGAGTCGCTGCTGATTTTGGAAGAGAAGAGAGCTGCATGACTACCTAGCATCCCACAGCGTTAAGCCATTAACGCTGCCGTTTTCCAATTGTTTTTCAAAAAAGTAGCCTGCCTCGCGGCCATCGGTAGTAACCGCACCGGCAAGGCGCTGAGTATCAGCAATTGCATTGAAATAGCCGCGATCAGAAATAGTGCCGCTCGCTGCGAAGTCGACAAAGCCGGTGCTAATATGGTTCAGATTTAACTCAGTAGTAAAACTGCTTTGGTCAAAGTCGATAGCGAGATTTCCCCTGTTCACTTGCATCGCCACGATTCCACTTTCGGAATTGTAAAACGCCTGTGCACTGGCCAGTGAGAAACTGACTGGGCCCAAGCCCCGCTCAACCTGAGGCCTAGGGCCTTCGACTCGAAACAGCGCGTATTCAGAATTGCCCACAGTAACCTTGCGGCCAACTCTAGCTTCTTCGAAGTTTAGCGTTATACGCTCCTGCGCACTGGGCTCAGAGGCCCAACGGCCCCATACCATCTGGCGATTCGTCAATTCAGAGCTCGCTACCGCTGCAGCGGGAGTAAATTCAGGCAAATCATCAACTGCTTGTTTTGTAGCCCTTAATGAGGTGACATTTTCCAAGTAAGCATCGGTGTCAGTGATCCTGCCCTCGTCTTCGGATGTATTATCTGCCAGGGCAAGTTGAACTTCTTCACGCATAATGCCCGGCTCTCTTTCATGGGGTGCCGGAATCAATCGCGGTACCAGCGCTGTGCCTTCAAATTCAAGCATCTGCAATGCGCTGTCTGTTAGCTCCACCGCATTGGTAGCGCAGGGCCCAATGGCCGAAACAGTGCACTCTTCTGAATAAGGCGCCATTACAATGGCCCCCTGATTCACTAGTGCACGGGTGCTCTGGTCTGTAACGCTAACTACAAAATCGGTACCACGAACTCCGATTGCCGCTATTGGGGTATTTAACCGATAGCGCGAACGCGCAGCCTTTGCACCTGCTCCGGAGATTGAGCGAGCGACTCCCTCTTTCAGGTTCATTTTGATTAAGGACTTTTCGGGATGTTCTGAATCGTAGTCGTAGCTGATAATTTCAAGCTGACTGTCTGGCCTCACGCTAACGAGAGCCTCGTCTACAAAGCGGATGTGCACATGGCCATTAGATTGGGTCAAAATCTGGTCACTTGCACGAATCTGGCTGCCAATTTCGACCAACTTGCGTGGCTTGCCCTCTCTTAATAAGTAGGCTTTACCGAGCACCAAGCTAACTTTGCCCACGACCGCTGCTTCTCCCGCCTCTACAGCGCTAGCTGGATAGGCGGCAACGCTCCAAAAAAAGAAGGCGGCAAGAGCTACAAATCGACCAAAGATTGAAGTCAATCTGCCGAAGAACCCATTGGGCCTAGCTGTACTGGCTATTTTGCTTAGTCTCATTGCTATTTCTCTGGTTTGCCTTGTTGCCTAGGAGAATGATCGTGGAGCGAAAACACAACTTGCCCAGTTAGCCGATGAAGATACTCCAAAGCCAATTAACAGCAAGTGACGCCAATCACATGAAGCCAAAATACTCCCATTTGCTATTAAGTTTCAAGCACTTATAATACCAATCAACGGCGACTACAGCGCCGCCACCGTAACATCTGGATCAGAAGTTCATGGCGGTAACACCCGAACTATTAAGCAGCTTTCCCCTTTTTAAGCCCTTACCTCGCGAGCTGCTTAAGCAGCTGGCTCAACAATCTTTTCTTAAGAAGTTTGCCCGACGTGCCATCGTATTGAATGCCGGTGTTCGTGAAGAGCATATGTGCTTCCTGTTCGAGGGGCGCCTGCAGGGCGTTGATTTTACCATCGACGGGCGGGAAGTGGGGCTTTACTTCGTGGAACCAGGTGATTTTTGCGGCGAATTGGGCCTATTTGATCAAGGCACTCAGCCGGAGTATATCATCGCTCTAACACCGGTAGTTGTAATCAATATTCCACTCGAGAGCCTACAGGACATCATGCTCAACAATGCGAGCATGGTGACTATGCTGGGCAAGAAACTAGCAGCAAGAGTGCGACAAATGACACAGCAACGTACTCTCTTAGGGCTGCCTAATGTGTCACAGCGGGTCTGCTGCCAACTTTGGAACCTTGTTCCAAACAAAGGCCGGCAAACCACGGCAACCGAAGCCAACCCTGAAAACCAAAAAGAAGAGAGAATCGAGAGCACCTCAGCAATCAGCAACCCGCCTACGCACCAAGAAATTGCCATCATGCTGAATGTGAGTCGAGAGACCGTAACTCGTGTATTTCAAAAACTCCAAAACCAACGCGTAGTGCAGCGAGATGGCCCCAGAAGTCTACTGATACCAGACTTACTTACCCTAAAGAAACTGGCTGAAGGCAAGCAGGAGCTTTAGAGCTAGGCAGTTTCTCAATGTAAACTTTACATTACCGATCCACAACCGTGAAATATCGTACTATCTTCCTAACTAGCAGTGGGGGTTGAAAAACTCCTGCCGATACCCAATTAATACGAATTCACTTGTTTGCTTGCCAATACGACACGCGTTTATGTGGAAACCCAAGGCTGTGCAGCTAGATCAGTCGATTTTTGAGATCGCTTAACTTAAGTAGTACACATGACTAAGAATAAAAACACGAAACAGCATCAGGAATTGAATGATGCCTTTTGGTCCATCAAACGCTATTTCATTTACGCTGGCGTGTTCAGTGCGGCCGTAAATATCTTGATGCTGGCGCCTGTCATCTACATGTTGCAGGTCTACGACCGTGTTATTGGCAGCGGCAGTATGTCCACGCTTGCTATGCTGACAATATTACTCGTCTGTTTGCTCGTCGCAATGGGTGGTTTTGAATGGGTACGCTCCAGAATTCTTATCAGCGCCAGTAATCGAATTGAAAAAGACCTTAACAAACGCGTATTCGATGCCACCTTTAAGCGCGCTCTGCTCACAGGCGGCAAGGCCAATGCCCAAGCTAATGGAGATTTGTCTTCTCTGCGCCAGTTCCTAACTGGAAATGGCTTGTTCGCCTTTTTTGATGCACCCTGGTTCCCGATTTATGTGGGAGTCATGTTCATGTTCCACCCTTGGTTTGGCGTAGCTGCAATATTTGCCGGTATCGTGATGGTGATTTTAGCTTTCGTTAACCAAATGGTCACCAGTAAGAAGCTTCAGGATGCCAATTCACAAGCCTACTGGGTGGGAAATCAGATTAGCCGTAGCCTGCAAAATGCAGAGGTAATTGCAGCTATGGGCATGACCGCGAATATTCGCAAAGCACAGGAACACAGTTCTGACCAGGTTTTAAAGCTACAAACTAGCGCCAGCAAGCAAGCTGCCGTGCTTACCAGTGTCTCCAAAACTTTCAGAATGATTATGCAATCAATGTTACTCGGCCTTGGTGCTCTGCTTGCACTACAGCAAGAAATATCGCCGGGCATGATGATTGCCGGGTCTTTATTGCTGGGTCGTGCTTTAGCGCCTATTGATATGTTGGTTGGTAATTGGAAAGGATTTATAGTCGCGCGGTCTCAATATCAACGGCTAGGCGAACTGTTGGAGCAAGTTCCTGCAGACGATGCAACTATGGACCTGCCCACACCGAAGGGAAATTTGTCGGTAGACAAGGTTAGCGTTATCCCGCCCGGCTCCAATGTGCCAGTCATTAGAAATGTTTCTTTGAATCTTAGTGCGGGCGAATCACTGGCTATAGTTGGTCCTAGTGCCTCTGGAAAATCCAGTCTTGCACGGGCCTTGCTGGGAATTTGGCCAGCTGTTAGCGGGAAGGTTAGACTGGATAGCGCAGACATTTCCTCCTGGGATCGAGCTAAACTTGGACCCCATATCGGCTATCTGCCTCAAGACATCGAATTATTCGAYGGTAGTATTTCAGAAAATATTGGCCGATTTGGTGACATCGATTCTAAAAAAATAGTCGCTGCTGCTAARTTGGCTGGCGTACATGAATTAATCTTACATTTRCCAGAAGGSTACGACACTAAGATAGGCGCGAGCGGTGGTGTGCTTTCCGGGGGCCAAAGACAGCGTATTGGTCTGGCCAGAGCGGTATATGACAACCCCTGCCTGATAATTCTGGACGAGCCCAACTCCAATCTCGATGAACAAGGCGAACGGCAACTTGCCGCTACTATTCACCAAGTAAAATCTCGAGGTTGTACGGTTGTTGTCATAACTCATCGCACATTGCTGCTTGGAATTGTAGACAAAATTCTAGTATTGCAAGCCGGCACCACTGCTCTCTATGGTCCAAGAGAAGATGTGTTAGCCAAACTAAAAGAGCAACCTCGACCAGCTCCTGCAGCCGCTCCTGGGCCAGCTATTGTTAAACAGAATGAAAATACCTAACGGCATTCTTGTAAAAATACTAATTGAGTAAACTTAATCGCGGAAATGAATTTGTAATGGATCTCTCCCAACTAAATAGTAACAACACGTCAGACGACGAAATGACCAGCATGGATTCGCCCCGGCGAGCTGGCTTAATCCTATTGTTTTTGGTGTTTGGCGTGTTTGGCGTGTGGGCGGCTGTAGCGCCTCTAGATAGCGCAGCCCATGCTCCTGGTAACGTCGCCGTCAGGTCCTACAAAAAGGTGATACAGCACCTAGAAGGCGGAATCGTCAGCGAAATTAAAGTACAAAATGGCGACCATGTTCTCCAAGGTGACCCCTTACTAATTCTGGATAATACTCAATCGTTGGCACAACTGGAGATGGTTAACAGTCAGTTTGCCGCGGACAAAGCCTTGGAGTCTCGCCTGATAGCAGAACGCGATGGTCTCGACAATGTGGCCTATCCCGAGGTCTTACGAAATAGTGAATTAGATGCGACAAGTGAAATTGAAGCACAGAATCAGATATTTCGAGCGAGAAAGATTGCCCTTGAAGGAGGCATCGAAGTACTAGAACAGCGCATCGAGCAATTACAATCTGGCTTGGTTGGAATAAGGGCGATGCAAGCCAGTAAGGAAGAATTGGCTGCCTCGTATGCCGAGGAAGTAGACGATGTTCAATCGCTATTGGAAGAAGGCTTTGCAGATATCACGCGACTCCGGGAAGTTAAAAGAAATTATGCAACTCTCCAGGGGCAAGCGGCTGAATTGACCGCAAGCATCGCTTCCAATGAAATTCAAATTGGCGAAACCCGCCTGCTTATTCTCCAAGAGAGCAACGAATTTCGCAACGACGTTATCGGGCAGCTTAGCGAAACTCAAACTCAGCTCAAAGAAAGCCTAGAAAGAATTAACGCCTTACAAGACGTTGTTGCTAGAACCATTATTAGGGCACCCGTAGACGGCATAGTAAATGGCATGCAAGTACATACTATTGGGGGTGTTGTCATCGCTGCCTCGGACATAGTCGAAGTTGTGCCGCAAAGCGAAGAGTTGATTATTGAGGCTAAGCTATCGCCACTGGATATTGATCGAGTAAGAGAAGGGCAGGAGGCCACAATCCGTTTCTCTACATTCAGTCGAAATGCTGTGCCTACTATATTTGGAAATGTTATCAGTATTTCTGCTGACAGCTTTATCGATGAATTTACCGGCGCACCCTATTACCTAGCGCGTATAGAAGTGAACCCTGAAGGCATGCAAGACCTAGGCGACCTTGCATTGGTTCCTGGCATGCCTGCGGAGGCATTCATCACCAGCGGTTCGCGCACACTACTGCAGTACTTGTTCAAACCTCTCTCTAACTCACTCGCACGCAGCTTGATCGAAGACTAACAGATGAAAAACAAATTGCCTCTAATCGGCTTGGTGTTCAGTGCATTCTGCGGTTGGTCATCCTCTATTGCGGCCGCGGAATTTGTCGCACTTGACCCCGTTGGTACAACCCTCGAAGATTTTTTTACTGCCGCACTGGATTATAGCCCCCGGCTTAAGATTGCCGAGGAGAGCATGAAGATTGGCTCTGCACGCAAACGCATAGCCAATGGCAGGCTATTACCGCAATTGAATGCCACCGCGAACGTATCGGACAATCGACGCACTGTGTCGGGTCAGTCAGGATTACAAACGTTCGATGGTAAGCGTTACACCCTGCAATTGAGCCAAGTGCTGTTCCACTGGCAATCCTTCTCACAGCGCAACCAAGCTAAGCTAGTAGAAGACCAATTGGAGGCTGAATACTACGGTGAATTAGCCTTCCTGTTTTCCGATGTTGCCGAGAAGTATTTCAACGTCTTGCAGGCAGATGATGCATTAGAGTCGATAGGTTCAGAGTTGGCTGCTGTTAACAATCAACTGAATCAGATACAGAGCATGTATAATCGCCAACTTGCGCAGATAACGGATCTGTATCAAGCGCAGGCGAGCGTGGCAGGAGTAGAATCAGAGAGATTACAATTGCAGAGCGAGCTCGCGCTGCGACAGGAAGCATTGCGATCGATAACCGGCCTTTCAACTGGCCCACTGTTTCGCCTAAGTGATGATGCCCAGCTCCTACCTTTACAAAACAGCATAAACTATTGGGTACAACAGGCTCAAAGTGGCAACCATAGAATCAAGGCCCGTGAATTTCAGCTGCAAGTAGCTACGGAACGCATATCAGAAAGCCGCGGTGCCTATATGCCTAGGGTTTCTTTTATCGTGCAAAGACAAAATTCAAACATCGGTTTTGAAAACTCTCCAGTAACGCAAAATGACAACACCTACCTAGGACTAGACGTAACAATTCCCCTGTACGCCGGTGGCAGCAACCGCGCCGCTGTAAGTGAGGCGCATAGCCAAGAACTGATTGCGGAATATCAGCTGCAACAAGAACAATTGGAAACCAGCGAGCGAGTTCGCAGTGCTTATTTGCAAGTACAATCTAGTCAACTACGAACAGAAGCGGCACGAAAGCTGTTAGAGTCTACTACTTTGTCAGCGACGGCTGCACAACGTGGCTTTGAGTTAGGCACCGTAACCAATGTCGACGTGCTGAACGCGCTACGCGATCAATTTCGCACAGAAAGAGACTTGCAAAAAACACGCTACGAACACGTTATCTACAGTCTAATTCTCAAGCGGGAAACCGGGATTCTAACAGCCGAAGATATGTTGGAAGTAGGTAGCTGGCTAGAGGCGCCCTAAACCTTTTAGAGATGTTTCGGGTCCAGCTTCATAAATACAAATCGATGATGTTATGCAAAACTTCCTTCAATGACATCGTCAGCTCTTCTTTCGAGTACAGATAAAACCCCTCCGCATGACTCACCATCGCCGGCAGAGTGAATGTTCGCCCCTTATCCAAAGACAGAACGAGTTCTTCGTAATTGTTCTCATCGTTCTGACTTGCATAGACAGCCATCGCCTGTTCTTTGCGAGCCCGCTGTATCGTGATATCAATAAAAAGATTGACCGGATTCTGGACGCCGATTTCATAGGAATAGGCATTCGGAGTCGATGCGCCGTTTCCCAATTTTTGTACCGCTGCCCAGGTCAATAGCGCGGTAATGCGGTGGTCCGGATGTAGCTCCAGCGGCCCGGGGAAGAAGACACTAGCTGCACCAACTTCTCTGACTTTATCGCAAACTCTATCCACTAACTCTGCACTGACGGTTAAGCCGCGATCTGGCTGTTGCCAGCTATCTACGCTGTTAATACCCAGTATTTTTGCTGCCTGATGAACTTCTCTCTCTCTCACATCCACGAGGTTCTCAGTATCGCCACCCAAGGCCCCATCCGTCATCACCACTAAATGGGTTTGAATGCCCGCCTCACTGGCTTTGAGAAGGCTTCCAGCCATGCCATAAGTCTCATCGTCTGCATGGGGTGCAAATACTAGCCACGGGCCCGGTGGCAGCGCGGAGGTCTCAAAGGGGATGAGTCTATGTTCGGGATTTAGCATGGTGAACAGTATAAATCAGCTTGGTAAAATTTGTTGAATGCCGCGATTATAATGGCTTGGGGCGGTAATTTTTAGTTTTTTCAGGCGATTCGTGGTTAAATTCGCAGCCTCGTAATAGAACTAATTAGTAGATTCTTTTTATAACTTAGAAACACAATACTGGATCGGGAATGTTACTCACTTTGCTGCGTGAATGGATGCTGACTCCTGTCACCAATTACCGACTCTTTCATAATTTCGCAAAGCAGGATTTCCTAGCCCAATTCACGGCGTCCATTGGCGGCTTTCTGTGGCTTATTCTTACGCCTGTTGTCCACATCATCATCTACGCATTTGTTTTTAGTTACGTSTTTCAGATGGGCCGCGTCGAGGGCTTCGGTGAGACTAGCTTCGTGGTATTCATGATGGTCGGCTACCTGCCTTGGTTTGCCTTCGCMGATTCAATCGGTAAATCTACTGGAYTGTTRCTAGAGAAAGCGCCGCTGATCACGAAAGTAAAATTCCCCGTRCAGATCATTCCTTACGTAGGCACRGTCATTCCCTACCTGACACATGCAATAGGCTTCGGCATCTTACTGTTGTATCTCGCCACGCAGGGTTACCTGACCTGGCAGTGGATCTACCTGCCTTTTATTTTCTTCTTTYRAWWWMTRTNKSCNACWGRSRYWGGTTTCTATTCTTTCTGCTCTCAGTGTTTTCTTACGAGACCTACAGCACTTAGTGGCYCTAGKCATTACGGCCTGGTTCTTCCTAACTCCCATCGTCTATCCRATAACAATGATACAGAATGACGAAGTRAAGARTCTGTTYCTTCTGAACCCCATGCACAGTTTCATTAATCTCTACCGAGAGATTGTAYTACAAGGACAAGTATCCTTTATTCATCTCCAGATAATCATTCCAGTATCCYTRATCACTTAYTTTTTCGGTGGTTGGTTATTCATGAAGATCAAACAGGCGTTCGGCGATGTCCTYTAGTCTACTTGTCGATAGCAGGAGCTAACTATGCCTCGCGTATCTGTTCAGAATCTAAATAAAGATTTCAAGATCTATGAACGACCTCAAGATAGGTTGTACGAAATTATTCTGCGCAAACAACGACACCAGTTATTCCATGTACTCAGTGATATATCATTTTCAGTACCAGATGGGAAAAGCCTAGGAATTATCGGTGACAACGGTGCTGGAAAATCTACCCTGCTAAAGCTCTTGGTTGGCACTCTACAACCCACCAGTGGGGAAATTACTATCAATGGGCAGGTGGCAGCACTGTTGGAGCTAGGGGCCGGGTTTCATCCCGAGTTTACTGGCCGCAAGAACATCTACCTTAACGCGGCCCTATTAGGCGTGCCCGATGACAACATCGCCGAGATGGAAAGAGACATTATTGCATTCTCCGAGCTCGACTATTTCATCGATAGGCCAGTTAAGACCTACTCATCTGGCATGTATGTTCGACTCGCATTTTCTATCGCGACTATGGTTCGACCGGACATCCTCGTTATCGATGAGGCCTTGTCCGTCGGTGACATGGCGTTTCAGAAGAAGTGTGTGCAGCGCATGAATGAGTTTCGTGAACAACGCAAGACCATGGTGTTCTGCAGTCACTCCATGTTTCACGTACAAGAGCTATGCGATATCGCTATCTGGTTAGATAAAGGCAAGATTCAGGAGATTGGCGACAGCGACAAGGTCGTTGGGCACTACGAGGACTTCTGTAACAACAAGAAAACCTACAGCAGCATACGAGAAGACATCCCCGGGGAACTGCGCGCTGCTGAGGCTGCACAAGAGAAAGAGGTACAGGACTGCCGTATCAACTCCATTGCTGTTAAATCAATCGACGGTAAAGACATCACCACGATCAAACCGCTTAGCGACGTGCTGCTGGAAATGGAAGTAGAGGTTCTCGTTGATGATATGGAGGGACATTTTGGTTTCGCCTTCATGAAGTCTGCCGAGGAGCCGATTGCTTCTTTCCTGACTACCAATGACGATGAGGTTGAGATCGGCTCATTCGCCAAGGGAGACGTTTTTAAGGTTTCGCTAGTTGTCGAGAAGGTCGCCATGCGTGTAGGGGAGTTCTATGCACTCGGTGGTCTCGCCGATAAGAGTGGTCTGCTCTGGTATGAGACCAAGTTCAGTAAGCTGCTGACCATGGAGCCGAACAAGGGTGTCGGGCCTATGATCATGAAATGCACGTGGCAGCTCGATAAAGGCTAAGGAGCCTGACTTGATCAGAGGCCTCGCCTAAAACTCGATTCCGTATTCCTCTACCCTAGCCTTCGCTGTATCAGGCAGTATGCCGTAAGGGTCGACCTTGTAGATTCTGGGCAAGGCATTGCCACTGCGAACTTCTACTATCTCCATATAAGCCTGACGCACTGTGTCCTCTTCAAGGTCTTGGGAATCAGCTGGCTGTCCTGTTAACACAGTGCTGCTGCGTTCGTGTTTCGGATACACAAAAATGGAATAAATATTTGATGTGTTTGTGCCTACCCATTGAGTCAGCTCCTGTAAATTCTCGAAGGGCACAATCTCGGCTATCTCGGCACGATTGCTTATATCTTCTATCTCTCGAAAGGCAATTATTGTCTCAATTAGCTCGTCGTCCAATCCCGGCAGTAGTCGCATTGCTTCTCGGGTTGCTACATTGAGATTTACAGTTCGCGTATTGCCGTAAATAGTGAATGCTGCATCTAAGTTGATGCCCTCAAACAGTTCAGCAAAGCCCCGCACGTGAAGAATTTCCTCTACAGTGTCGAGCTCCGGATTGTTTCGGGGAACGTAGGGTTGATCCAGTTCTAGATAGTAATCCTTCTCTGCTCCATTAAAACCTTCCAAGTCATTCAAGTCTGTCCAATCGGTCCAGGCTGCTAGTAGGTCTTGCACCTCTTCTGGTTCGGCGTCGTCGCCGCCCAGCAATTTTTCAATAAGCAATTGCATGTTACGGCGTGGTATTCGATTTAGATTTATCTTCCCTGCATGGTCGTAGATACGAACTACCATATTCTCTGGTGCTGCGTAATTTAACTCTAGCGCCTCGCCGTCATAGCGGTAAGCAGGAGATAGTAGCTCGCCTTCTTCGCTTTCCTCCAGTTGCTGCCCGATAGGCACAGGCATGCGCTCTAGCATAAGTTCCATTTCGGCAAAATTAACGGTAGCCATGAGCTGTGCCCATTCCTGACTAGCGTCGCGATTATGTGCTGCTGTCTGTGCCGATAACCTTACCTTACCCGCCATAGCGGTAACCAATACCGTCAACAAGACTGTCGTCCATAGGACAATTATAATGACCGAGCCAGTTTGTTTAGATGTGTTCCGCATGCAGATCACAAGCTGGCATTCGTCGTAGGACGAATACTTCGATGCTGGTTGTTTTTAATGCGCGCGACTATCTCTAACTCTTCGTTCACATCCTCAAAGCCTCGTTCGGGAACAAAGTGGACATACACTGCTAGAGGAAGGCTTAACTCCTCTTCGCCGAACCATTCGTCAAGCCAGAGCCTGTTCTCGTTTAAATCTTGATAGAGATAGCTAAATTCAACGGTATAGTTTTCTAAGACCAGAATCGGTTCACTCTCGCTTAGTCTCTCGGTAGGATTGTCGCTAAACGCGGGAACTAGGCTCAAGTAGACACCTTCATCTGCCACCGAATACATCTCCCAAACAGTTAACCCCGGGCTACGCTGTGGAGATACCGCCGATACAAAACTAAGATAGTCATCTTCGCCATGAAAATAAATTTCACGCCCAAGCGTATCGAAGTTCGTATAACTATGAGGAAAAGCACCATGTAGTGCGCGATCTATCTGCAGCACCACCAGCGCCTGATCGAGACTCTTATCCAATACATCGGAGTTTCGATTCCAATCATCAGCCACGATGTAAACACCAGAGCTGAGTAAACCGAGCAGCAACGCAGTCAGTCCTAGGGAAAGAACTATTTCTACTARRGTAAACCCTKYCTGCCTGTCTGTTCGTTTAGCTATTTGTTTAACTGTTTGTTTAGCTGTTTGTTTAACTATTCGCATAGGCAATCTACCGGGGAAGATCCAGTTGAACCCAACGGCTTCCCGCAATTACCTCGTTACGCTCGCGATTGACTATTTCATAGGCTTGGAATGCGTGTACAGATCCCTGGGTCTTTCGTATCGGGTCTTCCAAGAAATCCAGTGAGCGAATCTGATAACTGTTGTCCTGGAGTATCTCTTCGACGTTGGAGTATTCATTTTCGAGAAGTGCGAAATTGATCGCGGCTCGAACACGCGTTGCCTGCACCAGGCTTTCTTCAGCACGCCACGAGAGCTGCTTGCTGCCGCCAACCAGCGAAAACAGMCCGCCAAGTACGAACCCAGTAATCGTTAGTGCCACGATTACTTCCAGAAGMGTAAAGCCTGATTGAGAGTGGRTCGGTTTTCTCATCACAGTTCTCTATTAGGGTCTYTGCTCACAACTCTACCTGTGAACGGATCGATRTCGATGACRCCYGTTTGATCTGCCTGAGCGAACAGTAGCGTGCCRCCAGTGCTTCCGCCTTCGGGGTAAAAAGTTACCTCTGTGGTTTCCTCGACTTCGATTTCCCTATCGGTGCTGTCGCGATAGCGCAGGGTGACACCCACGCCGTTCCACTGCGCTACAATATTGCTGAGGCTGGCATACTGCTCTTCTCTGTCTAACTGCACTGTTTCATCAACAGGCAATACATTGAAGCTGACAGTGCTGGCCTGTCCTGAAATTACTGCCGTGCGCCGCGCATAGTTGAGCAAGGATTGAGCCTGACGTAGCTGGGCATTAAAGGTGCGAGCTTCTAAGCCACCGAGATTCGGGATTACCAAGACACTAGCCGTGGCGATTATAGCGAGCACGAGAATTATTTCGAGCAGCGTGAAGCCACGCTGCTGTTCAGGAACTAGCGGAAATCCAGCCGTTCTACAGCCCAATATCGGCGTCATCTTCTTCGCCGCCGCTCATGCCGTCGGCTCCGTAGGATAGTAACGTGAATTCGCGCCCATTTGCTTCGTAGACATACTCATTGTCCCAAGGGTCGTTAGGAACTGACCTGCGCAAATAGGGGCCATTCCACGATGCTCTGTCGGTATCATCCTCTATAAGCCCATCTAGGCTATCTGGATATTCACCAACATCCAGGCGATAAATATCTAGCGCCGCTTCCAGCGTAGAAATCTCGGTCCGGGCAACATCACGCATCGCGCCAGCCTGCTGCCTAAACAAGTTCGGCGCAACCATTACCGCCAACATCGCGATGATCGCCATCACTACGAGGATTTCAATGAGTGTGAATCCGCCATTTCGCTGCATTCGTGTATTCAATTCCTTGTTATTCCTGTAGTTCATGATTAATGCCTATTTCTCTAAATTAGTTGCTAAAGGCAGCGGCTTCGATTAGATCGGACACCATGTCGAATCGATCGAGGATGTCTTGATATTCTAACCCTGTTTCAGAATTCAAATTAATAATCTCAGGCCTTAACACGATGAAAAGTTCACGGCGTTCGACTGTTTCCTGCTGATAAGAGAACAGCCCGCCCAGCACCGGTATTCGATTCAGGAAAGGCACACCCGTATTCAAGCTCTCGGTATCTGTCTGAATCAATCCCCCGAGCACCACGCTTTCGCCATCGCGCACAACAACTGTCGTATTGATCTCCTGATTATTAAACACAGGGTTGTTATTTACCCCAGTTGCGCCCCTATCTACTGAAGATAATTCCTGCCTAATGGTCAAATTTACGATGCCGTCGTTATTTATCTGTGGCGTGATCGACAACACGATGCCCGTATCGCGGTACTGGATATTGGTCGTAGCGATGCCCCCAGAACCAATGGACTGACCTTGCTCCACAGGAACTTGCGAGCCGATCTGAATGTCGCCCTCCTGATTATTTGCCACCGTAAGCGATGGYCGAGCAAGYAATTKCACATCGTTGTTAATGGCGATCGCCTCCAASGTAGCATCMACTTGCGMRGCRCCGTCRATAAAYGATTTAGTGAATAACAAACCACCAAGCTGCGGTACGAAGCCRGTCGATGYATTGGTAGAAATTGGRTTGAGCGCGCTATCAGCAGCTATGCGCGACCAGTCCACGCCAAATTTAGTTGCCTCGCTGAGTGTGATCTGCGCGATCACCGCATTGATCATCACCTGCAAGGGAACAGCATCGAGTTGATTGATAGTCGTAAGTAGCTGTCGGTAGTCTCGCGCCGTGCTTCGAATTAGCAAACTGTTTGTCGCTTCGTCTGCCACGATCTTCACGCTGAGGTTTGCCGAGACGATAGTGCTAGTTGAATTGGTTACGAAGGCGCTATTGCCGTCTACGAGTTCAGTTGTCTCCTGCGTGTTATTTTCTATGCCGTTGCCACGATTTGGAATCGCCGGCACGTCATCGTCATCATCCTCAAATACAGCGGACAGCGTTTCCGCCAGCTCCACTGCATTCAAATTATTAACCTGATAGTGARACAGTTGTTCCACCTGCTCCTGRCCRTCTGAGTCTAGRATTTTTACCCAACGAGAGATCTCATCRAARCCGCGCGATGCAGGCGCAGTCACGAGAATYCCATTRATYCKCTCTATTCCCTTTACTTGATAGGCTGGCGTTGCACCCTCGATTAGTAAGAGAATMTCMGTCAACTCCTCGGCAACTTCCAYSGCATTSGCATTGAACAATTGATAGAGGTGGATMCCCTGATTCTGAAATGGRTCCGCATCGACAAGAAACAACAAYTCGTTRATGCGCTGTAGTTGCGATTCGCTAGCGGATATAGCCAGCGTGCCATTTCCMACCARTGTTCTYACCACTCCATCTGGCGCGAGAAGMGGYTCGATAACTTGYACTGCCGCCTCGGTAGAAATGAAAGTAAGTGGCGTAATCTGYAGAATGCGCGCGGCGGTRCCCTGACCCAGCGTGTCYGGCGTTGCTATCTCYACCGGCAGAGCGCTGTTRATTTTGCGYGCATTGTAAACGTTGCCMACACGRTTTARGACTATRCCGGCATCGCGGGTTAGYAATCGAATCAACGGCCAGATATCTGCCTGCCTCAAAGGGCGTGCTGAGGAGGTACGAATACTGACTTTGCTGTCGATCGTCGGATCAATAACAATACTCACGCCCAGAGCGTCAGCGAGTTCCTCCAGTACTAGCCGAAGATCGGCCTGTTCGTAATTGAATTCGACGACATCCTCGGCAAGAGCCTGTTCGGGAGCAGGTGCCGCTTCTTGAAAGCCATCGAATTCCAGTGCCACGCCGTCTCGATTGATTTCATTGATGATAGCCTGTTGCTCAACCGAAATATTGGCTTCTGCCTGGGGTATTACAATAGCGGTGTTAGGATTTGCCCTATTTCGCATGACAGAATTGCCGCTCGACTGCCTGCCATTGCTAGTACCTACCTGTGTGTCCAATACGGCACAGGAGGAGAAAGTAAAACCGACTAGCAAAAATGCCAGAGGGTTTTTTATTGCTTGTAGAATTTGCTTAGACTTCACACTGTTCTCCGAGAATTAGAAATCCACCGCATTCATACTGAATACGGCTGACAGCATAGTGATGGTGATACCGCCAACTGCTAGGGCGAGAATTATTATCAGGGCAGGCTGCAAAGCAGCTACCAAGCTAGAGATTTGATTACGTACGGTCGTGTCGAAGGTAGCCGCGGACTTGATTAATATGTTGGCCGTTCTTCCTGACTCTTCGCCTACTGCAACCAACTGGTGCAGTAGCGTTGGRAATTGATTCGTCTTCTCTAAAGAGACGCCGAGTCCCGCTCCMCCCCTAACGTCCTCTTCTACCTGAACCAGATGTKTMGCCAAGACAGTATTRVCAACAACTTCYCTGGACACGCGTAGAGCACGAATTAAAGGGATACCTGCMCCYAATAATGCACCTAAWGTYCTGGCRAAMACKGCGCACTCCTTGTAAAGGATYARCGTGCCCATCATCGGTAAYGAYAGTAGAAARGCGTCTTTCTTTAATTTCGATGCGGGTTCTTTATCYAGGCGCTTCCAGGAAAAYACGAGAAGASCKATGRMCACTATAATAAGRWAGCCRTAGCTCTGAATACCACCACTTAGAGARAGTAAGAAAGCRGCCGATGCCGGTATCTCACTTCCCGCGTCTTCAAACATCGCGGCAAACTGAGGAACTACAAAGAYYAATAGCAGAACGACAGARAGTACGCCGGTTATAAGCAGAACGATCGGATAGATCATTGCCGAAATAATTTCCTGCCGAGTCTTGGCACTGGTTTCTAGAAATTCTGCGAGATCGGGTAACATCGTATCTAGAATGCCGCCTTCTTCACCGGCGCGCACGATATTGGTGTACATCTTATTAAAAACTTTCGGATGAACCTCCATCGCCTCGGCAAGGCTCTTGCCTTCCTTCACCTCACGCAACAAGCTCACAACAAGTTCGCGCANTGCGGATGATTCTGTAATRCCTTCTAACAACCGTAGAGACCTATCGATCGGCACACGCGCCTCGACAAGCGTGCACAAACCATTGGTAAAATCCAATACGTCTGCCTGCGARATRCGTTTGCGGCGAGTTTTCTCGGCGGCATCYGCCGTTTTTTGTATCTTGACCGGTGTTAAATTTTTGCCCTTCAARATGCGCACAGCTTCRCGCTCGGTATCAGCGCTTAGCTGACCATTGAGCATATTGCCCTGTGCATCGAATGCCTGATATTTGAAATAGAGCGCGCTCATATTGCTCTGGTCACCCGCACGACTTCTTCAGGTGTAGTTATTCCACTTGCTAACTTCTCGAGAGCATCCTGCCTCAAGGTTCTCATTCCTTCTTTAATTGCCTCATCACGAATACGGTTCGCGTCTGCTCCCGAGGCAATGTGATGGCGAATCGCATCACTCATGATCAGCAGCTCATACAGGCCCACACGACCCCGGTATCCAGTCTGTCCGCAGCGCTCACAGCCACTGCCTCGGCGAATTTCACTGATCAAATTTACGTCAATTTCGAGTGCATCCGCCTCGTCCACACTAAGAGAATGAGACTCCGCGCAATCGGTACAAACTCGTCTTACCAATCTCTGCGCCTGTATCGCGAGCATGCTGGAGCTAATGAGATAACCTTGTACGCCCATGTCTTGCAGGCGCGTAACYGCTCCAGCTGCGTCRTTGGTGTGCAGCGTGGAAAAAACAAGATGRCCGGTNAGCGCCGATTCGATCGCGATCTCGGCRGTCTCATGATCACGAATTTCACCGATCATCAATACATCAGGGTCTTGCCTAACGATCGAACGCAAACCCTGTGCGAAGCTCAGCCCAATACTCGCGTTTGCCTGAATCTGCGTAATGCCGTCAAGTTGATATTCGACTGGATCTTCAACGGTAATTATTTTCCGTGTCTCATCATTGATCTTCTCTAGCGTTGCATACAGCGTAGTCGTTTTTCCACTACCGGTAGGGCCTGTTATCAACACCATGCCGTGGGGCTGAGTAACAATGTCTTGATACTGATCGAGTATTTCTTCAGGCATTCCCAACTGCTGTAGACTTACAGTAGTATCGCTTCTATCTAGTATTCTCAATACAACAGATTCACCATGCACGCCCGGCAAAGTCGACACACGCATATCGAGTTGCTTAATACCCACCTGATAATCTATGCGACCGTCTTGCGGCAAACGCTTTTCTCCGATGTCGAGCTTCGCCATAAGTTTTAAGCGCGATGCAACAGCCGTGTGTATTTTGATAGGCAGACGTTCAATACGCGTCATGATGCCGTCGACACGGCAGCGAATATCAAGATAATTCTCGTTAGGCTCGAAATGTATGTCACTAGCATCGAGATCAAGCGCCCGCGCGAAGAGGTGATTTACAAGACGAATGATCGGCGCTTCCGATGCTAGATCGGCTAGCGCCTCATCGTCGGCGAAACCAGAGACAAAAAGATCTTCGTCTGTATTTTCTATCTGCGGCGAAAGTTCAGCGCGCCAATGACGCATCAGGCGACGTACTTCGTCTGCGCTGGCGATACCGAATTGTATTTCCTCGTTCAAGATGAAACGTATCTTCGCGCGCACTTCTATACTCGGCGCATGCTCGCAAACTATTCGAACAGATTTGGCAAAGTCCTGTGCAGGCACGATGCCTTCCGGTTCTAACAACTGGCCGAAAATGGCAAGCGTCATTGCAGACGACTCTGCTTCTAGTTCAATATTGTCTTTCTCAATCATCTGTTACTCGCTACTTCTGTAACTAGGCCTTCACTTCGAGCAAAGCCAACAACTGTGATAGAGCCGCTGTATTGATTGCGACTTCTGCTTACATTAAGCGCTGTCACACGG
>JAESUV010000201.1 GCA_016762975.1 Gammaproteobacteria bacterium
ATTTCGACCAATGTATAAGCTCACACACACTCAAACTAGCCAAAGAGAATCATGGCTTCTGGAAGTCTCTGCAAAGTTTGGAAAAATATGATCCCGAACGAACCGTATTATTTGATGACTCCTTGCCAGTACTCAGGCAGGCGCAGCGAGAGGGCATCAAGCATCTATTCGGGATCGAAAAGCCCGATAGCAAAAAATCTGCCATATTGATCGATGAGTTTCCGCAAATTGATGACTTCTCGGAGATCATGCCATCCCAATCGAACGGCAACGCCTTGGCGTAGCACGGAGTCTAGTCAACAATGGCAAAGAGCACGAGCACCAATAAAAATATCGAACTCCGCCGGCTACGCCTAGACAAATGGCTCTGGTCGGCGCGCTTCTATAAGACTCGCTCCGTAGCCAAGCAAGCGATAGACGGCGGCAAGGTTTCCTGCGAGGGCAGTCGCTGCAAGCCGGGTAAGGAAGTAGAAATCGGCATGGAAATTCGCTTACGGCAGGGCTTTGACGAGAAGACTGTGACCATCAAGGTGCTATCAGAGCAACGCCGCGGCGCTCCAGAGGCGCAGCTAATGTATGAAGAATCCGAAGAAAGCATCGAGTCACGCCTGAAATTGGCAGCACAGCGCAAGGCCCAACCCAGCCACGGACCCTCAACCGGCAAGCCCAATAAGAAAAATCGACGCCTCATTCATCGCTTTAAACAAGGCTAGGGAGTACCGCACTGAAAGAATTACCCATCTCATCCTGTCTAGGAACTATCTAGGGAACTACTTAGAAGGCGATCTAGCTGTTTTCACCAACTAATTTCACTGTAAAGTCCCGTTAGCACTGACTAATGATATTTGCCATAATGCCGCTCACCTGAAACGAGTCATCGCTCATGTCGGGGCTAAGGCATTATCAAGCCACTGTGCCGCAGAGCCACAGCGCGGACATTTGTAATCAGAGACTTTCCAGGAGATACCTTGAGCAAAGAATTCAATGAGTGCCTGCAACACTACAAGCTTCCCAAGTTTGACGCGGCATGGGGGGCAATTCATCGAGGCATCGAGAAGGAGAGTCTGAGGGTATCCACCGATGGCCACATTTCACTCATCCCTCATCCTCGGGCACTGGGCTCTAGCCTAACCAACCCTTTTATTACCACCGACTTTAGTGAATCTCTGCTCGAATTCATCACACCCGCCTATAGCGATATTGATGAATGCCTGAAGACGATGGAAAACATACACCGCTTCACTCTGCAGAATCTCGAGAACGACGAGATGTTGTGGGCGTCTAGTATGCCCTGTCCGCTAGGCAGCTCAGAAGACATCCCAATAGCACAATATGGCTCCTCAAACGTAGGCAAATTAAAGACTCTCTACCGCCATGGGCTGAGCAACCGCTATGGTCGACTGATGCAGATTATCTCCGGCATCCACTATAATTTTTCAATGCCCGAAGCATTCTGGGCACCCTACGCCGAAATATGCGGATTCAAGGGTGATCTAAAAGATTTCAAAACAGAAAAGTACCTGCACCTCATTCGAAATTTCCACCGTTATTCCTGGTTGCTTATCTATCTATTTGGCGCCTCACCCGCAGCCTGTAAGTGTTTTGCCCAGGGTCGTGAGCACGGCCTAGAAGAACTCGATGACCACACCTTGTATATGCCGAATGCGACCTGTTTGCGAATGGGTAATTTGGGGTACAAGAGCGAGGCACAGAAGTCGTTATTCGTTTGCTACAACGAACTAGACTCCTATGTGGATTGTCTTCGCGAGGCAATGAATACCCCCTACCCCGAATACGAAGCACTGGGTCAGAGCGCCGACGGCGAGTATCTGCAGCTCAACACGAATCTGCTGCAACTCGAGAACGAGTTCTACAGCACGATCAGGCCAAAACGCGTGGTGAAGAGTGGTCAGCGACCATCAGAAGCGCTGATCCAAGACGGTATCGAATATATTGAAGTTAGAGCACTAGATCTGAACCCCTACCTCCCCTTTGGGATAGATTCAGAGCAGATTCATTTCCTAGACAGCTTTTTACTCCACTGCCTATTAGGAGAGAGCCCTGAATGTCATAAGCAGGAGTTCTTCGAGGTGGCAGACAATCTTGCCAAGGTAGTTGAGCACGGTCGCGACCCGGAACTCTCTCTCAACTTGGACGGCGAACCCAAACAGATGAATGAGTGGGCTAATGAGATCTTGGCAGAGATCGGCAACGCCGCATCTATGCTAGACCATCTTCACGCTAGCACGAACTACACTAGCAGCTTGGCCGCACAATCTGCCAAGATAGCCGACCCGGATCTCACGCCTTCAGGCAAAATCCTGAAAGACATGAAGGAAGGCGGCTTATCCTTTTTCGAATTCTCCGTGCAGCAATCGGCCAAGCATCGCGACGAATTGCAGAACAATGGCCTGAGTGAGGCCACCGCGAAGATGATGCGTGATACCGCTGCACAATCCCTCAAAGAACAGGCAGACATCGAGAGCTTGGACACAGAGAGTTTCGACGAGTATCTGAAGAAATGGAACGACGCATAGCGGTTCTTGCCGTAAAACGAATATGCTAAACTGCTGCGCTCTAGCAAGGGCGCGCAAAGCGCGAATCACATAAAAGCACAAGATAGAATATTAGGAGCAGTCGATGGCCCTGGCAATTCCCGGCAATAGAATAATCAATGTAGGCGTTTTCTTGGCCACGGTGAGCACTATCGTTATTGCGCTGTATATGGAACACGTGATGCTGTTTTCACCCTGTGGGCTTTGCATCACGCAACGCGTCTTCTTTATTCTCTGCGGCCTGGTATGTCTAACCTCTGCAATTCACAACCCCAACACCGATGGGCAGAAGATCTATGCATTCATTGCGGCTGCGATGTGCGTCTTCGGTAGCTATTTTGCTGGAAGGCAAATTTGGTTGCAGCACCTACCCGAAGACTTAGTGCCCGCCTGCGGCCCCGGCTTCACTTATATCCGCGACAACTTCCCGTTTATCCAACTGCTAGATTTCTTACTAGTAGGTGATGGCAACTGCGCGGAAGTACAGTTCCGATTCCTTGGCATTTTCTCTATCGCCGAGATGTCCATCATCGCCTTCGCAGGCCTATTCTGTGTTTGCTTGTATACGGCATTCCGCCGCCAAGCAGAGGCCGCTTCTGACTAATTCTATGGCGCCCTACTCATTCCTTCGCCAGGCAAAGAACTTCTCTAGATAAGGGAAATATTTTACCGGAAGGCGCTCATTGCGCCAGGCGTTTGCTGCAAATTTATTCGCCTCCAACAAGGTTGGATAGATATGCGTCACCGCCGAAATCTTCTTCAAACCCATGCCATGGGTCATCGCAAAAACAAACTCCCCAATAACTTCCCCGGCGTGATGCCCAACGAGTGTTACTCCAAGAATTTTATCCTTGCCTGGCACTGTGAGAATCTTGATGAAGCCTTGAGTCTCTCCATCTGCTAGTGAGCGGTCGTGGTGTCCCATGTCATAGCGAGTAAGTTCATAGGCAATATTTCGCTCAATAGCTTCCGTCTCACTAAGCCCAACTCGCGCAACTTCCGGGTCGGTAAACGTTGCCCAAGGCACGACGTTGTAATTCACCTTCGAGCGCCACAGCCCACCTAACATTGCATTCAATGAGGCGAACCAGGCTTGAAAAGATGCCATATGGGTAAACTGATAGGGACCTGCCACATCACCGCAGGCGAAGATATTTGGCAGGCTGGTTTGCAAATATTCATTAACCTCCACCGTGCCTTGCTTAGTCAACGCCAGACCCAATTTCTCTAGACCGAATCCTTCCACGTTTGCTTTGCGGCCAACCGCCAACAACACCTTATCGAACTCGACTCTAACGGTCTCTCCCTTATTTTCTGCCTCCATGTAATCTCCATCATCGCCGGTGCCGAACTTCAATAGCTTGTGGCCGGTGAGAAGTTGAATGCCCTGCTCTCTAAAGGCCTTCGAGACTATCTCTGACACTTCCTCATCCTCTCGGGGCATAATGCGATCAGCCATATCTACCTGCGTTACCTCTGCACCAAGATTACTAAACGCCTGCGCCAATTCACAACCAATCGGTCCACCACCCACAACCAGCAGCCGCTTAGGCAGCTCATCCAGCGACCACACCGTATCAGAGGTAAGGTAGTCAATTTCATTCAGGCTAGGAATCGGCGGCACGAATGGACGCGCTCCCGTGGCGAGGATTATCGAGCGGGTAGTGATTAATCGATCGTTCACCTTKACCAAATATGGCGACTCGATAACGGCATCACCTAACTCAACTTCGACACCYARRGAYGTGAARCGCTCWACWGAGTCRTGSGGYTCWATWGYTTTKATCACRCCCTGTACACGCGCCATTACAGCAGAGAAATCWACTTTCCCYTCAGCACCATCGATTCCAAATTCTTTCGCCCGCYTTATATAGGACATRATGCGACCACTGCGRATAATCGCTTTGCTSGGRAYGCARCCYGTGTTCAGGCAATCACCTCCCATCTTGTCTTTCTCGATTAGRATTACTTTCGCTTTYGCCCCCGCYGTAATCAGCGATGCTACWAGACCTGCCGACCCCGCGCCGATCACTACGACGTTGGCATCAAAYYTTTTCGGCTTCTSGAATTTYTTCAGCGCCTTGTTACGCTGCACACTATTGAGAATCAATTTGGCAATAAGCGGRAAGAYYCCCAGCAACACGAGAGAGGACAAAACCGGCGCACTCACCAACCCCGAGAGCGAGGTGATCTGCGAAAGYTCGGAACCRGCATTCACATAGACGACRGTGCCWATTAGCATTCCAACCTGACTCGCAAGATAGAACGAGGTTGTGCGAATAGCAGTCAGYCCCATCAAGAGATTCACCAYAAAGAAGGGAAACARCGGAACCATGCGAATACTGAAAAGRTAGAAGCTGCCATCCTTCTCTATRCCCTTGTTCAAGGGGATCAAGTAGTCGCCGAATYTTCTCTGCACCCAGTCTCGGAGCAACACGCGAGAAACTAAAAAAGCCATGGTCGCACCAATGCTACTAGCGAAGGAAACCAGCAACGTTCCCCAGAACACGCCGAATATAGCGCCGCCTAACAGCGTGATAATAATAGCCCCTGGAATGGAGAGAGAGGTGGCTATCACGTACCCAACGAAATAGAGGAGGGCTGTCTGCGCAAAATTCTCATCCTTGTAGTCTTGAATGCTAGAGAGTTGAGATTGCGCGTATTCAAGGGTTAGATACTGCCCTAGATCCAAAGTGATATAGCTGAGTACAGCTATTGCTACTAGGGCGACTACGATAAATTTGGTTTTATTCACAGATTTTGCCTTCAATTCCATTTACAGGAGGATTACTTACCATTAAGGGACGCAGCCCAGTTTCTGGCATATAATTCTGCCAACTAATATTTGCGAACACAGATCGGTATGCTATAACCGTTTGCGCACCATTAGCGAGAAAGATTTCGCTTCGCCAGCGAAGCACAATATTACGCTTCAACAACACTAAAAGGGTTCATCAAATCGTGTCCAATTTTGACTTCGCTCGAAAATACCCAGCAAGTCGTATGCGCCGCATGCGCCGCGACGATTTTAGTCGCCGCCTCATGCGCGAGACTAGATTGAGCACAGATGACCTGATCTTTCCGGTTTTTATTGTCGAAGGAAGCAAGCAGCGCCAAGCGATCGAATCTATGCCGGGTATATTTAGGCTGAGCATAGATGAATTACTGATCGAGGCAGCCGAGCTAGTAGAGCTAGATATTCCTGCTGTCACTCTGTTCCCATCGCTAGATGACACCACTAAGAGCCTAGACGGCAAAGAGGCCTACAATAGCGACGGCCTAGTTCAGCGGGCTATTCGGGCATTAAAGGACAACTTCCCCCAACTCGGAGTAATCACCGACGTTGCCTTGGACCCCTATACGACGCACGGTCAAGACGGCATCATCGATGCAAGCGGTTATGTACTCAACGACGAGACCGTCGAGGCACTCAAACAACAGGCGCTCTCACACTCCTTGGCTGGTGCCGATATAGTTGCTCCTTCGGACATGATGGATGGCCGTGTTGCTGCAATACGCAGTATTCTCGAAGAAAATGCGCAGATCTACACTCGAATCCTCGCCTATTCCGCTAAATACGCCTCCAGCTACTACGGTCCATTCCGCGATGCCGTAGGCTCTAGTAGCAATCTGGCCGGAGGTAACAAATACAACTATCAGATGGATATCGCTAACAGCGATGAAGCCCTGCAAGAGGTTGCACTGGACTTAGCCGAGGGTGCCGACATGATAATGGTGAAGCCMGGCATGCCCTATYTRGACATCGTAAGCCGGGTGAAGCGCGAATTTGGCGTACCGACCTTCGTCTATCARGTGAGCGGAGAGTATTCTATGCATATGGCCGCCRTACAAAACGGCTGGTTAGATGAGGAGGCMGTCGTCATGGAATCCTTGATCGCCATCAARCGTGCAGGCGCCGATGCGATTCTTACCTATTTCGCAAAGACYGCAGCCCGSCTATTAAAGGGCTAAACTATCTGMAGAGTATTGGCGACGAATGCAAGTTGCCACTTGAAACCTGAATTTTTGACCTTATYATAGGCATCATGCGAGCATGTAATCGWGCACATCRATTCTAGCAGCYCCCCATTTACGACTCTTAAYACCCAAATAGCTTAATACAAGGAAATCTCTTATGAGTGACAATATCGTCCACACTTCTGACAGCAGCTTCGAAGCCGACGTACTTAAGGCTGAAGGTCCCGTCCTAGTTGATTTCTGGGCGGAGTGGTGTGGCCCCTGCAAGATGATTGCTCCCGTACTCGAAGAATTAGCCGGCGAATACGCAGGCAAGCTGAAGATATGCAAGATGGATGTCGATGCTAACGTCGAAACCGCACCTAAATATGGCGTGCGAGGTATTCCTACTCTGATCATTTTCAACAATGGCGACGTAGCCGGCACGAAGGTTGGCGCGTTGTCTAAATCTCAACTTTCCGCTTTTATTGACAGCGTGATTTAAATTGCGTTTAATGTGGCATCTCAAATATCTAGAGATGCCACAGGATGTGACAAAATCGAATCAACTCAGTATAAAAWTTGATCGATAGAACTACCAAACCCTAATACTAAACACCAAATACCCTAATTCTTTATCACGACTTGCCGAWTGCTAGTCCGATATCCTGAAKCAAAAYTAAACGAACTTRAAACCCCACCTCAAAATATCRRCTAGTATTTACAGGTGGACATAATGAAAAAGTAGGTCTATATTGCGGAAAAGYTGAAAYTRAAATTAGAACGTTGATCATTTAWTTATTCAAATCGATAGCCTAARAGCTACAGTCAACMAACTAACTACCGATAGTAAACGCAAGTGATACAATCGATGTCACCGCAAATGRCCTTAYATAATGGTCCGTCGTTAGCAGCATAAAACAACAATCTTCGCATTACACACAATCAAAAACCTGAAGCCAAATTCTTAACGAAACCCCTAACTATTATTATTTTATCTATAACTCCTAGATGTGCGCGCCAATAATAAATTGGCTAGCCCGGCTATACCTGACATAAATCAACTTACCCAATCCAGAAACTCCTAACCTAACAAGAAGATCCAAACACATGAACCTAACCGAATTAAAACAAAAGCCAATCGCCGAACTTTTAGCTACAGCCCGCGAAATGGGATTGGACAATGTTTCGAGAATCCGCAAACAGGACATCATCTTCGCCTTACTCAAGARGCATGCGAAGAGCGGYGAGGACATTAGYGGCGATGGGGTGTTGGAAATATTACAGGACGGGTTCGGATTYCTGCGYTCGGCAGACTCTTCRTATCTAGCAGGGCCGGACGAYATCTACGTCTCGCCYAGCCARATAAGRCGCTTTAATCTTCGCACCGGCGAYACAGTYGCTGGAAARATTAGACCRCCGAAAGACGGCGAGCGCTATTTTGCACTACTAAARATTCACGAGATTAACTTCAGCAGCCCTGAAGAATCCAAGAACAARATCCTTTTCGAAAACCTCACCCCTCTATTCCCAGACGASAGACTAATTCTTGAAATCGGCAACGGTAGCACRGAAGACCTTAGCGCCCGAGTCATTGATTTGGCTGCACCCATCGGCAAAGGACAGCGCGGCCTCATCGTTTCACCACCGAAGGCAGGTAAGACATTAATCCTGCAGAACATGGCGCAGTCCATTGCTAAGAATAATCCTGAATGCAGACTCATCGTTCTTCTAATCGATGAACGACCAGAGGAAGTAACAGAGATGCAGCGCTCAGTGCGCGGCGAAGTAGTTGCCAGCACATTCGATGAGCCGCCTGCCCGACACGTACAAGTTGCAGAGATGGTGATTGAGAAAGCGAAGCGTCTAGTCGAGCACAAGGAAGACGTAATCATCTTGTTGGACTCGATTACACGTCTCGCTAGAGCCTACAACACTATTATCCCATCCTCCGGAAAGGTCTTAACCGGTGGTGTCGATGCCCATGCACTGGAACGTCCGAAGCGATTCTTCGGCGCAGCAAGAAACTTAGAAGAAGGTGGCAGCCTCACTATTATCGCTACCGCATTGGTCGAGACTGGCTCGAAGATGGACGAAGTAATCTACGAAGAGTTTAAGGGTACCGGCAACATGGAATTGCATCTCGATCGAAAGATCGCAGAGAAACGCATCTACCCTGCTATCAACGTGCGAAAATCTGGCACACGTCGTGAAGAATTGCTWACCTCCGAAGAAGAATTGCAACGCATGTGGATTCTWCGCAAGCTGCTTACCTCGATGGAAGATGTGCARGCGACCGAATTCATTATCGACAARCTGAAAGAGACGAAGACTAAYGAAGAATTCTTTAATTCGATGAAGCGCAAGTAATTCGYTCTTGARWATTYYCTGTATCAAYCTGTTAGCAACRTAAACGGCCAGCCATGTCATTTAGAGATTTGCGCGACTTCATAAAGCTTCTTGAGAAAGAGGGCGAGCTCAAGCGAATTCAAACAGAAGTCGATCCTTATCTAGAAGTTACCGAGATAAGCGATCGCACGCTACGCAGCAACGGCCCCGCCCTACTCTTTGAAAATCCCAAAGGCTCGAAGATCCCGATGCTTACCAATCTATTTGGTAACACGCGTCGCATCGCCCTGGCCATGGGACAGGAAGATCTCGAGGGGCTTAGAGACGTAGGCAAATTGTTAGCCTTCCTTAAAGAACCCGAACCACCGAAGGGGTGGAAACACCTTTGGGAATCACTACCCAGCTACAAGAGCGTGCTGAACATGCCCGCCAATGTTCGAAAATCCGCTCCCTGTCAGGAGGTAGTCATTGAAGGCGATGACATCGATCTGAACTTTCTACCCATCCAAACGTGTTGGCCGGGGGATGTAGCGCCTCTCATTACGTGGCCGTTGGTTATAACCAAGGGCCCTGAGAAGGAACGGCAGAACCTCGGCATTTACCGCATGCAATTAGTCGGGCCTAATAAACTTATTATGCGCTGGCTCTCGCATCGTGGCGGCGCGCTCGATTTTCGTGAATGGCAGCAGGCACATCCAGGCAAGGCATTCCCCGTTTCTATTGCTATCGGCGCTGATCCCGCGACTATCTTGGCAACCGTTACTCCCGTGCCTGACACCTTGTCTGAGTATGCCTTCGCCGGCTTACTGCGCGGCAGCAAGACCGAGGTAATCAAGTCGCTAACGAATGACTTGCAAGTACCCGCCAGTGCAGAATTCGTCTTAGAGGGTGTTATCGAACCTAACGAGATGGCTGACGAGGGCCCGTACGGTGACCACACCGGCTACTACAATGAGGTCGAAAAATTTCCAGTATTCACGGTGACCTGCATCACCCATCGCAAAGACCCAATCTATCACAGCACTTATACGGGTCGACCGCCAGACGAACCGGCGATGCTCGGTGTCGCATTGAATGAAGTCTTCGTACCACTTTTACAAAAACAATTTCCAGAAATTGTCGATTTCTATCTGCCCCCTGAAGGTTGCTCCTATCGGCTTGCGATAGTTAGCATGAAGAAACAATATCCCGGTCATGCCAAGCGGGTAATGATGGGCGTATGGTCATACTTGCGTCAATTCATGTATACCAAGTTTGTGATCGTCGTGGACGACGATGTAGATATTCGAAACTGGGATGATGTCATCTGGGCGATAACTACTCGCATGGACCCCATTCGCGATACGGTGCTTATAGACAACACACCGATCGACTACTTGGATTTTGCCTCTCCGGTATCAGGCCTTGGCTCGAAGATGGGTATGGATGCAACGAACAAGATGGAAGGCGAAACAACACGTAAATGGGGCGACACAATCGCCATGAGCGATGAGGTGAAAGCCCGAGTCGATCAAATATGGCAAGAACTTGGCATCGACAGCGGCGAAAGTTAAACCTGTCATTGCTTATCTAATGCCGACCTGAATATTCAATATACTCAGTTACATAAGCGGAGTGCTGTTGTTTCAGAAAGAGTCCGGGTAATTGCTTGAGCGGACCGAAGTGTTAGTGGCCCAGTTATGAAAATCGCACTTCTCTGGCTCCAACGACCATTTCTCGTTTGTAGTATCGCGTTCCTCATCACCGTGTTCTTTCAGAATAGAACGGATATTGTTTCTATTTTTAGCACAGCCTCATGCTGACCTGGCTTGGTTAACTGCTTATTAAAATCAGCAGCGGGGTTGGCGCGAAGCAAGGCACTGAGTAGAATAGTTCCACAGCCTTGATGCCAACAATCAAGAGCGCAAATCACCGAGAGTGCAAACTCCTCAGGAAGCCGGAACCATGAAGAAAATACTGTCACGACGCCTTGTTCTAGGCACTCTATTGACGCTCATTCTATCATCAGCCCAATTCAGTCTTGCTCAGGAAGAAGACATCACCCTCGAAGGCAGCAATTGGCAGCTACTGAACATGAAGGTATTGGGCGGCTTCCTGTTCACGCCAGACGACCCAGGCCTATACCGCCTAAATTTCCGGTCTGAAAACAGGCTCACTGGCGCGTCCGACTGCAACACCATCACCGGCTCTTATTTCCAGGACACCACTGGCTTTCGTTTCGATCCTTTCGTCTCCACACGGAAACTCTGTGCCCCGGGCTCGCTTCATAACAACCTCGTTTTGATCCTAAGGAATGTAAACGCGATCGAGTTTCGCGACGGAAAGATGTACATGACGAATGGGTATGACGGAGTGGAATTGGAGTTCGAGGAACGCGAATTCTAATTCGAATCAGGCGTTTAATTCGTATTCAAACCTATCTAGGCTTTATCTAGGTTTTGTCTAGGACTTTCGGCATTGGAAGGCTAGGTAGCTCGGCACCAATTCCCTGCACAAACTTCTCTTGATGTTCATCGGCGAGCTGCGTTTCTCCTAAGGATTTCAATAGCCGCGCAAGCTCGCCGTGAGCCTCCGCGCTAGGTGCAACTTCGATACTGGTATCGAAATATTCTCTGGCCTTTCCCCAGAGTTCGTTACGCATCGCTAATCGTCCCAACGCAACTAATAGGCTCGCGTTTCCCGGCCGGCCCTGAATCCAACTCTCTGCCAGCAGCAACTGCTGATGAGGCGTGCCAAAGTCAAACTCGCCGTAGCGCTTAATGAGTTCGTCACTCCAGCTCTTATTCAAAGCAACTTCTATCGCCTTACCTGCCTGTTCTTTCAGATCGAGCTTAAACAGTATCTCGGCATAGTGTTTAACGATTCTCTCATCTTGCTTGTAGGATGCCGGGGCTTTCTTCCATGCCTTCTCTAGCTGCGCACCGATCTGTGCATCGCTGAAATCCACTCGCTGATTGCTCATTCGGTATAAGCTTTCCATGAAGATTCGAACTCGAATTAGCTCGGCCTCCTCCTCATCGATTACATTGTTCTTCTTTAAGGCGGGCAGCAATTTTYCTAAYTGCTCCCAGTCGTTGAGCTTCAGGTAAACCTCTTTCAAAAGCYGCAGCAGAGACGCATCGTTMAGTGAACTAGTTTTCATTTGCTGTAAWACGGCCACGCACTGTTCCAGTTGATCGGACTTGAACARAAGCTGCGCCTTAAGCRAGTTGATRGTGGAGCGTGCGGCCGGGTATTTYYCCTCAGCAGTCTCCAGACAATTCATCCACYCTTCTTTATTCCCYAGCTTATAGGCYGCATAGGCCGCGGCAAGATAGTTGACAACATTYCCATCAGAMTCCTTCATACCYTTCTTMAGCARWTTGWAGCTAGATTCCCARCTTCYGCGGGTAAAATACAATAGACCCTCGAYCGTCTTGCTTCTRCTCTTTGCTCGCAAATGTGCTTTGTAGTTTCTCCCGAAGCGAATWARGTGCCARGGATTAAACCAGTGMAACACGATAAGTWTAAGCTTAATGACAAGGTAGAGAACGATCACAGCGACGAGCAAGGCAAACAAGCTAGTCTCRAAAGTAGTGTTCCCGAAGGCAATTAATAGGTAGCCGGGRTCRCCAGGAAATCCAAGATAGAGACTGACCAGAAGCGCCAGAACGATTGCGAGAAGACTAAAKAGGTATAACTTGAYCATGACTAATCTACCGCTCGCTTGCTACGAGTTGATTGATCAGCAACAAGGATTGACTCAAAGTAGGCAACAGAGGGTTGATGTCGATTGCACGAAGTTGGCTCAGCTCCCTCGTCAAAGCTTGTCCCTGAAGTGAATCGGTAATGGCATAACGTTGAAACCAATCCTGGCTTTTCGCCACGGCCTGCTGATACAGGCTATTGTCGCGCATCAACAGAGCGAGCTGTGCCTGTTCGAGCATAAGCCGTAAATTTTGCTTAATGAGATCGTCCTGCCCAGGAGCTAACATGGCTTCCGGCGTTTCTTCCCATTCGCGCCAGACAAATATGGAGCCTAAGAATTCGAAGCTGGAATCTAGGAAGCTGTTCGTATCGCTGCCTAGTTGCAGCGGCTGCGATTCAGCGTTACGTCTATTTTCAAATTCGACGCGCATGCTATTGAGCAGGTCGATATTCTCCATCTCTGCCAGCAGACCATCCAAACGCAGATAAATACCTTCACGATCCAGAATATCGATGCTTTTTAGTTTCTGTAGGTCGCTTGCAATCGCCTGCCGGACGGCAAACACACTCGAACTACCAGAATCCCGAAGCGCTTGATCGGCTATTTCTAATTGGGAGATCGCGGTATCCACGTCGCCCTCCAGCCTTAGTTTTCGATTGGCTATGTTGACTAAGTATTGCCCCTCGAGGAGTTTCCAGGTTCGATCTGTCGCATTATTCGTCAACAATTGTACGGCTTGAATATCCGCGAGCTGTGTCGTGAGACTTTCGATTTTCTCAGATAGAGTCGATTCCAACTCTCGCAACTCAGAATTATCGAATTCGATTGGCTCGAGAGCGACAAGCTGCGCCTGCTCGATCTGTGCCAGCTGGATGCCCTGTGTGGCTAGGTTTTGATTCAGCTGCTGGTTTTTGAGCTCAAGCTCGACCAACTTCGATTTCAGGGAAATTTGCTGATACGTGAGGAACAACACTCCAGCAACGATGGGTAGCAGGAAGCTGGTAACTACTGCAAACCGCCGCCTCGTCGTCTGCTGCTTTCGAGTCGGTCGACTGCTGGCCTTGGCCGCATTACTCTTGGATATCTCGTCCAAAATTTTGGGTGTTTCTGACTGCTCTGTCACTGTACTGCCTTCTAAGTCGTGAGCTTAAGTATAGCTTACTCTTGATTAATGCCGAGTTCACCCAGCGCGCTTACAAAACTTAACGGATCAGCGCCACGGGCATTGTGAACTTGCTGGTATCCAGCCTTTTCCGCCTGTCGCYCAACTCTTTCTGAGGGAACTACTAGGTTYAAYTGYTGCAACCTCTTCCTATTATCGGCCAATAGACGTGTCAGCCTATCCAGTGATTCACCGCTGCTTACCGTTAGGACATTGACWCCGGCATCRMACAATCTATTGCAGAAATTTACGCTCGTGTAATCTACTGGAGTACGGCTGTAGGCCTCAAGATAATCGACAGTGGCGCCGCGCTCGCGCAGAGTGTCAGCCAACAGTTCTCGGCCTCCCTGCCCGCGTACGATACCAACCTTCTTCTCACTAACATCTGAAAGCTGAGGCAGGCACAATATGTCTTCGCTGGTCATGCCGCTGCTTGGCTGAATTACCTCGCAAGCGAGTCGCACCGAAGCAGCCTCAGCCGTCGTTGGCCCCACTGCAATAACATCGACCCCAACGGGAAATTGCGGCCAATAATTATTAATGACCTCGCCACCAAAATCCACGGCATTATTGCTTACAAAAATTAGAGATTGATAGCTGTCTAGCTGTAAAACTTTGTCTTTTAGGTCTTGAATGGCTTGTGCAGCATTGAGAGCCTTGATCTTGATGAGCGGAAGCGACAGAACTTTAGCTCCCTCAGATTCGATTGCCTGCCTCAAACTATCAACCTGATTTGAGGGGCGAGTTATTAGAACAGTGAGTCCAGATAGGGATTTAGAATTCATCAATTAAACCTGTTCTTAACTAGAGCCTAATCTTCTATTGGGTCTCGCAAGGCACTGAGTATTTCTTCCGCTCCTTGAGACAAAAGATCTTCGGCAACAGTAATACCTAGTTGTTCCGCCTGATGACGGTCACCGCGAATCTCGCTGCGGAGTATCAGTGTCCCCTCCAAGTTGCCAACCAAGGCACGTAGATGCAGCTCATCACCATAGAGCTCAGCGAAGCTCGCGATCGGTACCTGACAGCCACCCTGCAAACGTGCATTCACTGCCCGTTCGGCTTCTACCCTACACGCCGTGTCTGCGTGATGAAGACAATCGAGCAGTTGCCGTGTTTCGGTATCGATAGTTCGGCATTCGATACCGACCGCTCCCTGACCACCTGCAGGCAGAGAGTCCTCGAAAGAAATACTCTCGCGGATACGCCCTTCCAACTCCAAGCGTTTTAAACCAGCGGCTGCAAGAATGATCGCGTCAAACCCGCCTGCATCTAACTTCGACAGTCTTGTTCCTACATTGCCACGCAGATCGGCGATCTTTAGGTCGGGGCGTAGCTCCCGCAACTGACACTGACGACGAAAACTCGAGGTGCCCACTGTGGCACCCTGGGGTAGGTTAGCCAGCTTGTCATAGTTGTTTGAGACAAAAGCATCGGCTGGATCTGCACGCTCACAGATGACCGCCAAGCCGAGGCCTTCAGGAAATTCCATCGGCACGTCCTTCATAGAATGCACCGCAATATCCGCCCGGCCTTCCAACATCGCATGTTCTAGCTCTTTAACGAAGAGACCTTTGCCCCCTATCTTGGCCAATGGTGTGTCGAGAATCTTGTCGCCGCGGGTACTCATGGCGAGCAATTCGACATTCAGGTCGCCGTGGGCCTTTTCCAATGCCGCCTTTACATAGTGGGCCTGCCATAGGGCGAGCGGGCTTTTACGGGTAGCAATTCGAAGAGTTTTGGCTGGCATGGTGTACTGCTCTTTGTCTTTTATTTCATCACGGAAGAAGGGCATTTTACGGCATATGTTGCGATTTGTCCGCATTTGCTACGGCAAGGAGTTTCAGCTGGGTTCAAGCTTTTGCCGATCCTGCTATAATRCTGCCCCTGTTTAGCCAGCTCATTTATTAGATAGGGCTCAATTACAACTGTTATAGGTAAGGTCGAGGTATTGTATGAGYAGACAACTAATTTCCACAGGTTCAGAATTTGAGAGTAAGATTGGCTACTCACGAGCAGTAGTTGACGGTGATTWCGTGTTCGTGTCCGGTACTACTGGSTACGACTACACGACAATGACGATTTCCGAGAACGTCGTCGAGCAAGCRGATCAGTGCYTGARAAMCATTGAGCAGGTTCTTAAATCGGCAGGYAGTGATTTATCCGGSATCGTTCGCATACGTTATATACTACCCAACAAAGCTGATTTCGAACCTTGCTGGCCAGTTTTTCAGAAGTATCTAGGCTCAGTTCTCCCTGCAGCAACAATGTTTGAAGCCGGTTTACTCGATGAAAAAATGAAGATCGAGATAGAAGTAACAGCGAAGCTAACGGCAGACGAATAGACTCTATTATTTAGTGCATCATGTGCATTGCCCACAAATTTACAGCGTGAAACCAAGCTATGAGCAAAAATAAGGATCAGAACAMACTCTGGGGCGGCAGATTTACTGAAGCCACGGATGCCTTCGTACAACGATTTACCGCCTCGGTGGATTTTGACCGCCGGCTGTTCCAACAAGATATCGACGGCTCTGTTGCCCATGCCAAGATGCTAGCGAAAGCGGGTATTTTGACAGCGGACGAAGTGTTGCAAATTACCGATGGGCTAGAATCGATTCGAGAGGATATTCAGAACGACAAGTTTGAATGGTCTATCGAGCTAGAAGATGTTCACATGAATATCGAGGCAGCATTAACCTCACGCATCGGTGATGTAGGCAAGAAACTGCATACCGGCCGGTCACGAAACGATCAGGTGGCTACTGATATTCGCTTGTATGTGCGTGGCGAGATCGATCAGATCGCCGAATTGATTACGAAACTTCAATCGGCACTAGTCGGTGTAGCCGAAAAAGAGGCCCATACCATTATGCCTGGCTTCACCCACCTTCAGACTGCGCAGCCAGTTAGCTTCGGCCACCATATGATGGCCTGGTATGAAATGCTAGATAGAGACTACGATCGACTCCTCGATTGCCGCAAAAGAGTGAACTTGTCACCCTTGGGTGCGGCAGCCTTAGCAGGAACCACGTACCCGATCGATAGACATTTTACCGCCGAGCAGCTCGGTTTCGATGCGCCAACTAGAAACTCCTTAGACTCCGTGAGCGATCGAGATTTCGCTATCGAGCTAGCATCCTTCGCCAGCATATTGATGATGCATCTCTCTCGATTCTCCGAAGAGCTCGTCTTATGGACCTCCGCACAATTTAACTTCATCGATCTACCGGACAGATTCTGCACTGGCTCATCAATCATGCCACAGAAGAAAAATCCCGATGTGCCGGAATTAGTTCGAGGCAAGACCGGCCGCGTACATGGGCATTTGGTTTCGTTGCTCACACTAATGAAGTCACAGCCACTTGCCTATAACAAAGACAATCAGGAAGACAAGGAACCGCTGTTCGATCTAATCGATACAGTAAAAGACTGCCTGTTTGCCTATAGCGAGATGATGCCTGCAGTAATTTGCAACAAGAACGAGATGTATGCCGCTGCGAAACAAGGCTATGCGACAGCTACTGACTTGGCCGATTATCTAGTGAAGAAAGGAATACCCTTTCGCGATGCGCATGAAGTAGTAGGAAAATCTGTGGCCTTCGGCATCAAAGAGAAGAAGGATTTATCAGAATTCACGCTAGCCGAACTGCAAGCTTTCTCCGACCTGATCACAGAAGATGTTTTCGAAGTTTTGACGCTGGAAGGGTCGGTAGCTGCGCGCAACCATATCGGTGGTACAGCTCCGAATCAGGTGTTGGCAGCCGTGGCGACTGCAAAATCGGACATCGCGAAACGTTAGCGACTGCTGGGCGATAGCAAACGAATAGCGTATTCGCGAATCTGATTGTCTCGCACCGTTTTGACTTTCACGGTATCGCCAGCACTGTGCCGTTCTAGTACGTCGGCATAATCATCCTCATTCCGCACGGGCTGTCCATCTATCTGTACAATGACATCGCCCAGCTGAATGCGCCCACGTGGGCCTCTAGACAAACCCCGCATTCCTACACGCGCTGGATCAGTCCCAGGAAACACATCCAATACTATGACTCCCTCGATCCCCCACTGCCTTCGATAATAGTCTGCCTGAGGAATCTGCCTGATACCCATCACGGGGGTCTGCACCCTCCCGTAAGCGATAAGATCCGGAACGATTCGCTTAACGGTATTTACGGGTATAGCAAAGCCTATCCCCGAACTTGCTCCGCTAGGACTATAGATTGCGGTATTTACACCGACTAGCTGGCCTAAGGAGTTGAGCAATGGCCCGCCCGAATTTCCAGGGTTAATAGCAGCATCGGTCTGAATCACATCGCGGATCTTACGGCGACTCATCGAATCTATTTCTCGTCCTAGCGCACTGACGATACCAACCGTCATTGTCGTATCCAGCCCAAACGGATTACCTATGGCAATAACTTTCCTGCCCACTTCTAAGAGCGAGGAATCCCCTGGCATAATAGCTACCAGCTCAGTGTTCGGCGCATCGATCTTTAACACCGCCAAGTCTTTATCTGGGTCTACCCCTACCGCTGTCGCTGCATAGCTCGTTCCATCTTGTAGAGTGACAGTTACACGGTCCGCCTGCTGTACAACATGGTAGTTCGTTACTATGTAGCCTTCTTCGTCCCAAATGAAACCGGTACCGCTGCCTTGGGGTACTTCTTGAGGATTGAACGCGTAGAAGGAACGAACGAGCCGAGAATTAGTGATGTTTACTACGGACGGGCTTACCAACTTGAAGATTTCAATATTGTTTTCTTCGTCGCTGGTCTTGAATTGGCTGTAGTCCGGGGCCTGTGCAGTAGCTGTGGCCGTAAGCAGTAGTCCTGCAAATAGAGAAAAAAGCGTTTTCATAGAGCTGCCTACTTGTCTCAGCGTATTGTGTCGATCTAACTAAGATTGGATCGTTTCCCCCAGTTTCAAGTAGTAGAGATTTTTTGCTATTCGTAGTTAGCGATCTCTTCCTGAATTTCCAGCCACTCTTCCTCAAAACTCACAAGTTTCGACTTAAGTGCTCCCTGCTGCTGAATTAGTACGCTCAAGTCGTTCTTGTTTGCTTCGAGATACATGCTCTCGTCGGCAAGCGAGGACTCAATCTTCGTCAATTTCGATTGAATTTTTTCGATCTCCGCCTCTACGCGCCTCTCTTGCTTATTCAGTGGCGCCAGCTTTTCCCGGCGATCTGCCGCCTGCTGACGCTTTTCTTTCTTATCAAGTTTCTGCTTCGGCTGCGCTGCCTCAGTTGCTGCAGCCACCGTTTCCGCGCGCGCCTCAAAGTCAGAGAACGTTTGAGTGCTCAGCCATTTCTCATAGTCCTTGAGGTCGCCTTTAAACTCAGCGAAGACACCTTTGTGTATCGAATAAAACTCGTCCACCGTATTAACTAACAGATGACGATCGTGTGAGACAACAACCATAGCGCCCTGATACTGCTGCAGCGCCACCGTGAGCGCATGGCACATTTCGAGATCTAGGTGATTGGTCGGTTCGTCTAGCAAAAGTAGGTTGGGTTTCTGCCAGGCAACTTTTGCCAGCGCGAGACGCGCCTTCTCACCACCGGAGAAATTTTTAATGGTTTCGTTAACTCGAGTCCCGCGAAAATCGAAGCCACCGAGATAGTCTCTAATCTGCTGCTCGGTAGCATTGCCCTCTTCCTTCTGAATGAGCTGTATTGGTGTCGCCTGTTGATCTAGCTCGTCAACCTGATGCTGCGCAAAATAACCAACCTTTAGCTTCTTCGAYCGAATAATATCTCCATCGAGCTGCTGCATCTKACCRGAAAGGACTTTAAGTARCGTCGACTTACCACTGCCGTTGAATCCCAGCAAACCAAAGCGTGATTCAGAACGAATATTCAATGCRATTTTATCGACGAGCGGCTTGTCGAAGCCGATGGCCAGCGAATCYAYCTGCATTAGATARCYTGATGGCTCGTCGAGTTCGGGAAACTGAAAACGAAACGGTGAATCCACGTGTGCCGGCGCAATATCTTCCATGCGATGCAGCTCTTTCAGCCGACTCTGAGCTTGTTTTGCTTTAGTGGCCTTGGCGCTGAAGCGGCGCACAAAGTCCTGAATCTCTGATTTTCTTCTTTGTTGCTTTACGTATAAAGCCTGCTGCAGCGCCATYCKYTCGGCRCGTTGTTTCTCATAKGAACTGTAGTTACCTTTGTACGATTCTAGCCCACCRTTGTCGAARCTGATGACRTTATTGATCACCGAGTCCAAAAAYGTTCGATCGTGRGAGATCAACAAGATCGTGCCCTGGAAACYCTGCAACCATTGCTCCAACCAKACCGTCGCCTCYAGGTCTAAGTGGTTRGTTGGTTCATCTAGCATCAAYAGATCTGCTGGGCACATTAACGCAGCGGCCAAATTTAGGCGTACACGCCAGCCTCCAGAAAAATTACTGACCGGTCTCTCGAACTCATCAACAGAAAATCCAAGACCAGAGAGAAGCCTCTCAGCACGATGAGCGATATCGTAACCATCGATCTCCTCCAATTTACCGAATAACTCGGCCAGCGCCAGATCATTGCCACTCTCTTCAGCCTGCTTAATAGACTCTTCTAATTGGCGAAAATCAACGTGTGCATCCAATACGAAATCGAGTGCGCTACGGCTGCTGCCTGGCGTCTCTTGGGCCATGGATGAGCGGCGCAGGCCGTTAGGCATCTCAATCTCGCCCTCTTCCAGAGCAATATCACCACTCAGGGCTCGAAATAGGCTGGTCTTACCGCAGCCATTACGGCCAATGATGCCAGTTCGCTGCCCCTTATGGATTACCAAGGAGACATGACGTAGCAAAATCTGGCTGCCGCGCATTAGCATTATGTTGTTTAGAGAAATCATTGCGCCCCAGGGCCACAAAAAGCGAAGCGGCACATAATACACTAGTTCGCTAGTTTCTTGCGGCTTTGGCTGCCGCTGGCATCCCTCAAAACAGCTGTATTGCACGAATCTGGGGACATTGAGCGAATTCGATTCAGCTATAGACTTGATCGATGGTTCCCATATTCGTACTATTAAGGACGGCCTCTCTATCCTAGAGGGCAAATCAAGTTGGAAGCAGTAATGAAACAAATACTAATCATTGATGACGATGAGAAATTAGGCCAGCTGCTCACTCAGTATCTAGAGAGATATGACATGCAAGCTCATGTCGCATTGACACCGAGCAAAGGTTTTGAATTATTGAAGAAGATAAAGCCGGATCTGCTCATACTCGATGTGATGCTTCCAGAAAAAGACGGATTTGAGATCTGCCGAGAAATTCGAGCAAAGTCTTCTATTTTTGGCCAGCTGCCGATTCTAATGCTGACCGCTCACGCCGAAGTCACTGACCGAATCGTTGGGCTTGAACTTGGCGCGGATGACTATCTGCCCAAACCCTTTGAGCCGCGAGAGCTCGTTGCTCGTATTCACAATATCCTTCGTCGCAGTAGCCACGACAACAATTTGCGCGATATAAAGAATATCAATGGTCTCGAAGTCGATTCTTCGCGGCGAGAAGTTAAGCTCGATTCTGAGGTGCTTGACCTCACCACTATGGAATACGAATTGCTGATACTTTTTATGCAGTTCCCCAACAAGACTTTTACGCGCGACGAACTTATGAATCGTTTGCGCGGCATAGATGCCGAACTCTTTTCTCGAGCCGTAGACACTCTGGTAAGCCGATTGCGACACAAGCTAAGTGACACATCGAAAACTCCGCGGTTTATTAAGACCGTATGGGGCCGCGGTTACACCTTTGTCGGCGAGCAAATATGACCACATTGGTTCAAGTAGTCAGGCGTTCACTTTTTGTTCGCCTGCTCTTCATATTTGGTATCACCGTAATTTTGTTCTTCGCTATCTTTTCCATCTCCCTACGCACCGTTAATCAGAATAACAACACGATTGACACTATCCCCGACTTTTTCACGCGTAACATCGAATCGATCATCGAAGATATAGGTACACCTCCAAATCTAAACAACGCGATTCGCCTTGCTGAGGAACTGGATTGGAGCATCGCGATCAACAATCCGATCATGCGCTGGAGTTCAGACAACGAATACCGACTTCCAGTAGAGCAGTCTGTTTTTAATCGAACTCTAACCACTGATGCTGAAGTCCGATCAGTCGGCAATGAGGACATCATAATGGTTCAGCGCGGCGGCTATGATTTCTATCTGTACCAACGTTCTGTAGATGACAATAACTTCAACTATGTCGTGCTCTATATCGGCGTCGCACTGGCTAGCATCGTCTTATTCCTGAACTACTTCATGGTCAACAAATTACTCGACCCGGTACGTCTTCTCAGAAAGGGTGCGGAACGAATTCGTATGGGTGACCTTAGTTATCGCGTGAAGAGCAATCGACAGGATGAGCTGGGCGAATTAACCGACAGCATCAACCATATGGCCGACTCACTACARTCGATGCTAGAGGCGAAACGCCAGCTTCTCCTTGCYATTAGCCACGAGYTGCGCWCTCCTATTACYAAGGCAAAGCTACGCTTGGAATTTATGCCKGATAGCGAMGTAAARRATCAACTTAAGGAAGACATTMAAGAAATAGAATTGCTCATTACCGACCTAATCGAAGCGGAGAGGCTTAACGGAGAMCATGCRGTGYTAAAKGCCGAACCCACKCCGATTGCCGCCTTYGTCGAAGGCGTCTGTGAGCAGTTCGAGAGYTACCCAGGTGGCATAGAGCTAGAGCTACCCACTGAAGATCGCGAGRTTGTCATAGATAATCTGCGCGTTCGTCTATTGATTACCAACCTAGTCAACAACGCCATACGGCATGGCGAAGGCAATCCAATTGTTGTGCGGGTTAACTTCAGCGGGGAGTTTGTCTATCTGGAGGTTGAAGATCACGGCGAGGGCATCGCGGCAGAGCACTTATCGCAGATCAGCGAACCTTTCTATCGCGCGGACAGTTCCAGACAGCGAAATACAGGCGGCTTCGGGCTAGGCCTCTACCTATGTCGTCTCATCGCGAAAGCTCACGGTGGCGAGCTAATTATCCAGAGTCAGCTTGGCGAAGGAACACACATTAAAGTGAAACTGCCACCCCATCCACCACTCGAAGAACCGATGGAGGAGTAGCACCGTTTTACGATGCTACTTCCAGCTCGCCCTACCCGCTCGACTTAGTCGCCTATGCCCGTGATAACTTGCGACGCCGCGCTCGAATATAGCTCAGCAGTAGAGCCAGCAGACTCAGGAGTACCGGAATCAATGCCGTGTTGATCAGCTTCAGGTTCGCACCGAGTTGCTCGATGTCTTCTGTCAGCTGATACTGCACATCGCGAAGACTGCGACGAGTTTCTAGCATCTGTTCGTTGAAGCGATCAACTTCGGCTTGAATCTCTGGTGTTACTTGGCCGACTAACTCTCCATTTTCATCTTGATTTAACTCAGCCAATGCGACTTCAGTTTCGGCAAGACGGTCAAGTAGTTCAGCTTCTTCAATTCGTAAACGGTCATCCGCCTGACGCTGCAGTTGTATTACTCTAGTGAATGGTCGTGAGTAAGTACCTCGCCCACGGATGCTGGAAAGATCTGCGCCGCCGCTGAGGTTTTCTAAGGCATTGATCACCATATCACCGTTGTTGGCAAATGGCTGCGGAATGCGCTGACCCAAGAATTGACCAACCCGAACCCACATCCTATCGCCGAGCATGTCCGTATCTGCAAAAACCAGAATGTTCACTTCGCTATTCGAGCTGCTAAWATGCTCCGCMGCTAACTCTTCCTCGACTKCRGCCACATCAGTGCTTTCTTCARCTGCWGCAACYTCTTCGYCYGTARSYTCTTCGTCCGTAAGCTCTTCTTCATTGACMGGCCTGCCGTCAGGAAATGCCGTCTCGATAACACCGCTAATTCTCGCGGCGATGGTATGGCTTATTCCCTCAGAGACAAACTCATCGAACAGAATAGATGGGTCGGTAACATCCTCAAGCAACCCCGCATCCATTAACATCGAATCACTCGATGAAACCATCAACGCCTCGAAACGAATGTTCGCCCCCTGTATCTGGCGAATCACACCAGGGGATGACATGTTAATAGTCTCAAGCCGGCTAGTAACACTGTCACTCTGCGTCAGAAAATCTCGCTGCACGCCTAACATGCCTAAGTGCGCAATAGGGCGTTGACCCTGCCCCATAGATACGCGCAGTGCTAGTTCGTTGTCGGCGAGCACTTTATCGCTAAGAAATTCAATCCCCCAAGCCTCAAGTAAACCGGGCAATTCTGAACTCATGCCAGCAGGAATCAGGTTGCCCCGCTGCGTGCGACTGACCATGGAATCGGCATTCGGATCTAGAAAGACCAGTGTCTTACCACCACGCATCACAAACTGATCGATCGCATAGAGCATTTGTTCTGACAGACCCTGCGGATGCACGATCATCAGAATATCGATCTCTTCATCGATTTCGTTTGTGGCAATCTCGACTCGTTGCACAGCATAGAGTTGGCGAATGAAATCCATAATCATCCACGGCTGCGTTGCTTGTCCTGCGACCGGATCGAATCCGCCATCGATGTCCAATTCCGTTAGCAAGCCCACTACTTGTAGGTCAGGCGCATTAACCTTCGTAATTAATTTCATGAATTCATACTCAAGAAACTGCTCTAACTCAGGCCGAATAAGGGGTAACGTCTCGGCCGCCCTGCCCTGCGGATTGTTCTGCCGGTCCTCCGGCTGAGCTACGACCAGGCCAAAATATATGCCCGGCGCTCCCTGAGAGATCGGAACTGCCTGTATGCCAAACTGAGTTGCTAAATCTTCCTCTTCGGAGAATGGCTGAGGATCAATAACACTTAGGCTAAGTCGATTGTTACTAGCGATCACGATTTCCCTCAGCAGCTCCTGAACTCTATTTGCATAGGTGCGAATTTGAGGATTATCTTCAGTGGCGCTTTCCGAATAGAAGAACATTATTTCCAAAGGGCCCCGCAAATTGGAAACAATATTTTTTGTGCCTGGCGAGAGTGTATAAAGCTTATCTTCCGTAAGGTCGATTCTTATGCTTGGCAGGGAACTAATTACTAACACACTGAGAACCAATCCTACTGCAATGGCTAACAATCCGATTCGAGAAAATAGAAAATTGGTATTCATAAGTTTGCTCTTCCTTAACTGGCTTTCTTAAGTTCGATTACTACGGCACTAGCGAAGAGCCAGGCCGCGATAAACACACCGAAGAACAAAAAGTCCCGAACATCGAAAACCCCTTTAGAAATAGAATCAAAGTGAGTTAAGAACCCCATTGATGATATCGCGTCAATAATAATCTGGGGAACCCAGCCGGTCAGCATGCCCAGTAAGAAGGGATAACCTAGCAGCACAAAAATTACGCAAATAGTCACTGTAAGTATGAATGCAATCACAGGGTTCTTAGTGCAGGCTGACAAACAAGCTCCTATTGCGAGATAAGCTCCCGCCATGAACCAGCTGCCAACATAGGCGGCAAATATAATTCCATTATCAGGATCGCCTAAGTAATTGGCTGTTAACCAAATCGGAAATGTTAATGAAAGCGCAATTCCTATTAAGGCCCATGCCGCCAAATATTTTCCGAGAATTGCATCTCTGAGATTTATCGGTAACGTTAAAAGTAACTCAATAGTTCCCGTTTTTCTTTCATCCGCCCACATCGTCATTGCAATGGCTGGCACCATGAATAAATATAGAAAAGGATGAAAAGCAAAAAATGGCGATAAGTCTGCTTGTCCCCTAGCATAGAAACCACCAAAGTCGAAGGTTAGGAAACCATTCACTACTAGAAAAATGACAATAAAAATATAAGCCAATGGCGTCGCGAAATAACTGAATAGTTCACGCTTAAAAATAATTAATAGATTCCCCATTATTGCGCTCCTTGTGTCGGCTGCGTCACGGCTCTGAACACATCTTCAAGTTGTCCGCGACTGACATGAAATTCGGTAACCGGCCAATGCTTGGTTTGTGCGATCTCCAATACCTGAGAAAAAATTGAAGTACCAGCGTTTGCTAGTATACGAAAGACCATGTCGTCTTCGCTGTCCTTCTCGACACCACCCACGTCAGCGAGGCCTGTTAGGTCAGCTGCCAGATCGTAGCTCTCGCTCAAGCGAACGCTAACCGCTTGATGATATTTTGAACGCGCTTCGAGTGCGGCGGGTGTATCGTCTGCAACAATTCTGCCCTCTGCGATAATAATCGCGCGACTACATACCGCAGTCACTTCTTCTAATATATGGGTAGAGATGATAACGATCTTGTCACGGGCTAGATTCTTGATCAGCTCGCGGACATGGTGTTTCTGGTTGGGGTCTAGACCATCGGTAGGCTCATCCAAGATTAGTACTTTCGGGTCATGCATGATCGCTTGCGCCAAACCAACTCGTCGCTTAAAACCCTTGGACAAAGTTTCGATAGATTGTTGGCTGACTGAGTTGAGATCTACTTCATCCAGCACGTGCTGAACTCGCCTCGCAATCTCTTCTCCGCGATAACCACGAATCTGAGCCACAAAATTTAGAAATTCAAGGGTTGTCATATCACCGTAGGAAGGCGCCCCCTCAGGTAAATAACCCATGAGAGACTTCGCTTCGATTGGGCTCGATCTGATATCAAAGCCGTCGATGCTTACCGAGCCATGACTGGCGGAAAGAAATCCAGTTATAAGTTTCATGGTCGTTGATTTGCCCGCGCCATTCGGGCCGAGAAAGCCAAGCACCTCACCTTCCTTCACTGTAAAGGTGAGGCCATCAACGGCGGTAAACTGGTCAAAGTTTTTTGTTAAATTGTTAATTTCAATCATCTACTTTCAGACCCTGATGGTTGCGTATTTAGTTAGTATTGCCGGAGTAATTGCAAAGCCCTGCAATGATCCAAGCTCTTAAATTGGACTGATCTGTTTAGCCAAAATGTTAGCTGCAAATTGCGATGGGCAAATATAGGCACTTAGACCCCATATTTCAAGGCTGGAGAGACCAAACGGGCCTTTTCACAAGGCAGGGCGCAAAATCCGATCGCAGCTAACCACGCCCTAGCGATGAAGAGAATTTGGCCTGTGCTTCTATTTGCGCTGGCGTTATAATCGCCGCTTTCCGGCTATTCCGATACCTAACAAGCCCTATGAAATTCCAAACCAACAGACTCTTCGCCCTCTTGATGTTAGCAAGCCTTACACTGAGTCTTAGCTATTGCGGACAAAAAGGCGGCCTAAGCCGTCCAGAGCCATCTGCTCTCGCTACCTCGAATTTCATCTCGGGCAAATAGCTCATAGGGCTCCGCGGCCCGCACTTACTGGAATTCAACTACGAATGGACTACTTCAATTACAAAGGCGATGCACTCTATGCAGAGGAATTGGCCGTCGCCGAGATTGCTGAACAGCATGGCACGCCTTGCTTTATCTATTCCCGCGCCACTCTAGAGCGCCACTATAGGGCCTACGAAACGGCACTGTCTGGGCTACCTAATTTGATTTGCTATGCGGTGAAGGCAAATTCCAACCTAGCGGTATTGAATATCCTAGCTCGAATGGGTGCTGGATTCGATATCGTATCTGGCGGCGAGCTGAGTCGCGTCCTGCAAGCGGGCGGAGATCCTGCGAAAGTCATATTTTCTGGCCTCGGTAAGACAGTAGCTGAGATTCAACAGGCGCTTCGGGCTGGCATTCACTGTTTCAACGTGGAATCAGAGGCAGAGTTAAATCGAATCAATGAAGTGGCTTTACAGCTAGCTCTGCCCGCCTCGATATCTGTGCGCGTAAATCCCGATGTCGACGCCGGCACCCATCCCTATATATCCACTGGCTTGAAAGAGAACAAATTTGGGATCTCCACTGATCGCGCTATGGAAGTCTATAAAGCGGCTGCACAGATGCAAGGCATCAAAGTATCTGGCATTGACTGCCACATAGGCTCGCAGCTGACATCGGTAGAACCTTTCCTCGACGCAATTGATAGACTGCTCGCCATGGTCGACCGCCTGAGTGAGGAAGGCATTAATTTAAGTCACTTCGATATGGGAGGAGGACTAGGTGTTAGCTACGGCACCGAGAACCCACCATTACCCTCCGAACTTATC
>JAESUV010000030.1 GCA_016762975.1 Gammaproteobacteria bacterium
CGGCCCAATCTATTCAGGGCAGGTTGCGATATTCTATAGGAATACCGATAAAGAGATCAGGGTAATGCAATAAAAAAGCACCCAACATGGTCTTAAGGGYAGTGATTAAAGGATKCASGTAAGTCRGTATCATTCACGAANNGNNNCGACTCGATCTGATAGGTYCAATTWTYGGGTCTGCGGCTTCTCAAATAAGTGGTAACAGMAAAYMCATGACGTACACCGAAGTAGAGCAGCGAGCCGCAGGCTTTGAAGATCAAAATTCTAAGKCACTTTTGATCGAYGGMTGCATTAACTGCATCGAGCAATGCGATCAAATTTTAACTACCGTATCCCAAGATAACTTCACTGATRGCGCAATGGGAAGTTCTTCAATTGGTGCGCATGTTCGGCAYATCCTCGATAGATTYCATTGTTYYTTTGCAGGMTTGGCAGGCGCTTCAATTGACTACGATGCGCGAAAGCGCGACCCYCAGATYGAGCAAAACSTGGAGGCGGCTACATTTGCATTGGCGAGCGTTGCTCGAAGAATAGTGCAGTTACAAGAKKCGTCATTGTGCAATGAGCTTATMTCGGTCAAGGAATCTGTGYTGCCCTCCAGCCCTGCTGTTGAAATTTCCAGCACTTTAGAGCGAGAATTGATGGGGCTAATTACCCACAGCATTCATCATCTCGCCATTATTGCCCTGCTAGCAAAATCTTTTGGCCATCAAATGGGCAGCGATTTCGGCAAGGCACCTTCTACAATAGCGTACGAGCGGTCCTAGTACTGGGTATTTACTTGGATTAATCGCTTCTCCATATACTTGACTAATTTACTTAGGTATTTGATAATTACCTGTGTTTACTAGGCATTGAAAAGGTTCCCATGCGCTTAACGACAAAGGGTAGGTACGCGGTAACGGCAATGCTGGACTTGGCTCTGCATAAGAATCAGGGGCCGGTGAGTCTTGCTGATATATCTCAACGGCAGGCAATTTCCCTGTCTTATCTAGAGCAATTGTTTGCTAAGTTACGCCGCGGTTCATTGGTGAGCAGTGTACGTGGCCCGGGCGGAGGTTATGAGCTGCAGCGTGGCTCCGAGGCGATCTTTATTGCCGAGATCGTGGATGCCGTGAACGAGTCGATCGATTCGACGAAGTGCAAGGGAGCAGGCGACTGCCAAGGCGGCGAGACCTGTCTAACTCACTACCTGTGGGAAGATCTCAGCGAACAGATTCATGCCTTTCTGGAGGGTATCAGCCTTGCGGATCTAGTGGCGAAGAATGAAGTTAAACGAATTTCGAATAAGCAGGACCGAAAACACCTCATTGTCAGCGAGAACGTCAAAGACAGTCAGGTTTTGACCTCAAGCTTATAAAGCAGTAGCTGTGGAGCAATTAATGCAATTTCCAATTTATCTAGATTATTCAGCAACTTCTCCGGTCGATCCGCGAGTTGCAGCAAAAATGGCAGAGTGTCTAACTCTGGAGGCAAATTTCGGCAATCCAGCCTCACGGTCACATATGTTTGGCTGGAAGGCGGAGGAAGCTGTAGAAACAGCCCGGCGCCAGGTCGCTGACTTGATCAACTGTGATCCTCGCGAGATCGTGTGGACGTCGGGTGCAACCGAGGCCGACAATCTAGCTATCAAGGGTGCTGCTCATTTCTACGTAAAGAAGGGCAAGCACATAATCACCTCTAAGATCGAACATAAGGCGGTATTAGACAGCTGCCGTCAGTTGGAGCGCGAAGGCTTCGAAGTGACTTATCTAGATCCTACAGAAGCAGGAATAATTACGCCCGAAGCAGTCGCTGCCGCGATTCGTCCTGACACCACTATTGTTTCACTAATGCACGTGAATAATGAAATTGGGGTAATCAATGACATAGCGGCTATTGGCAAAATAACTCGTGAGAACAAGGTTATTTTTCATGTTGATGCGGCGCAAAGCACAGGCAAAGTCGATATCGATTTGGAAGAGATGCAGGTGGATCTAATGTCTTTAACGGCACACAAAGTTTATGGCCCAAAAGGGATTGGTGCTTTGTATGTTCGTCGCAAGCCGCGTATTCGTATCGAGCCGCAGATGCATGGCGGCGGTCATGAGCGCGGCATGCGCTCCGGCACACTTGCTACACACCAGATTGTAGGAATGGGCGAGGCTTACCGTCTCGCGAATGAAGAGATGCATGATGAAAATGCACGCATACTGGCTCTACGTACTCGACTATTAAAGGGCTTTGATGACATGGAAGAAGTGTTCGTCAACGGCGATGTCGATAATCGCGTTGCCCATAACCTGAATATTAGTTTCAACTTCGTCGAGGGTGAGTCGCTGATGATGGCGCTTCGAGACCTGGCAGTCTCTTCGGGCTCGGCCTGCACTTCGGCGAGTCTTGAGCCGTCCTATGTGCTGCGTGCCATTGGACTAAATGACGAGTTGGCACACAGTTCACTTAGAATCTCTCTCGGTCGCTTCACTACAGAAGAAGAAATAGATTATTCGATAGAAAAGATACGTGAAGCTGTCGGCAAGTTGAGAGAACTATCACCGCTCTGGGATATGTACAAAGACGGTGTTGACCTAAGTCAAGTTAAATGGGCAGCTCACTAAACCGAGCGAGCGAGGAGAATCAAGAATGGCGTATTCAGAAAAGGTGTTAGACCACTACGAAAATCCACGTAATGTTGGCAAGATGGATGACAACGATATAAATGTCGGTACCGGCATGGTGGGCGCGCCAGCGTGTGGTGACGTGATGCGTCTGCAAATCAAGGTAAATGAGAACGGCGTCATCGAAGACGCGAAGTTTAAGACCTATGGCTGCGGTTCCGCCATCGCCTCAAGTTCATTGCTAACCGAATGGGTAAAGGGGCGCACGTTGGAAGAGGCTACACTGATCAAGAACATTGATATTGCCGAAGAATTAGGTCTGCCGCCAGTGAAGATTCACTGCTCTGTGCTCGCCGAAGACGCAATTAAGGCCGCGATCGAAGACGTAAGACAGAAGCGCAAGGGTTAACGTAATAGCTTAACGGGAAATCAACAACTCATGGCAATTTCAATTTCAAATACAGCCGCACARCATGTGGCYGATCARCTYGCAGACCGCGGTCAYGGCATCGGAATCCGYGTTGGGGTCAAGACAACMGGSTGCTCMGGCATGGCCTATGTTCTCGAGTTTGTCGATAAAATTGAAGTKGGAGAYCAAGTATTCGAAGARCAGGGTGTAAAGATCATTGTAGATCCGAAGAGYCTCGCCTATATCGATGGTACTGAAATGGATTTCGTGAAGCAGGGTGTGAATGAAGGRTTTGAATTTAAGAATCCAAATGCGAAGGGTGAGTGTGGGTGCGGCGAGAGCTTTAGCATCTAACTCGACTCTACTCGACTTGAACTAGCCCTAATTGAACTAACCCTGCAAGCGTAGCCTACCCATAGTGCAGTCACTTACAAGTAATTACTTTCAACTATTTAATCTGCCGCAGTCCTGTGAAATCGATAGGGAGGCGCTGAGTAGCGAGTATCGGAAGCAGCAGGGCGAAGTGCACCCCGATCGCTTTGCAAACGCTAGAGAGTCCGAGAAGCTTCGCGCTCTGCARCTCAGCAGTAATCTAAACGAAGCTTACGAGACGCTGAARTCCCCTCTAAGACGTGCCGCCTATTTGTTGGCGCTTCATGATATCGATGTGAATAAAGTAGATCAGAAGGATCTAAGTATGGATCTTCTTCTTGAGCAGATTCAGTTGCGGGAGAAGCTCGATGAACTTCCCAAGGATGAGTCGGCTCTAGACGACCTAGGCGCACTGCGTGCCGAGGTCGCCGCAAAACTGAAAACCCAAGAAAAAAACTTCGCGGAATTTTTTGACCTAAGAAAATACGATAATGCGAAGAGGGTTTACCATGAGCTGCAATTTCTCAACAAGCTTAGAGAGGAAATTGATGCCGGCGAAGAGCTTCGTCTAGGCTATTGATTTAGAATACAGTTAAGCGCTGTATTGAGCGCTACGAATTATATCCAGTTACAGAGACTGCAGAGAACAATGGCATTACTCCAGATTCAAGAACCAGGCGGAAAACAGGCGAAGCCTCTGCACCGCCTTGCCGTGGGAATTGATCTGGGAACAACTAATTCACTAGTATCCGCCAGTTGTGGTCTTTCAGTTGAAACTCTGCCCGATAGCACCGGCCAGCATTTGCTTCCTTCTGTGGTGCATTATCAAAAAAATGAGCCGCCTTTGGTTGGTTTCGAGGCTAAGGCTTTGCTCGTCGAAGCCCCCCTGAACACGATAGCATCTGCTAAACGCCTGCTCGGGAAAAGTCTCTTCGAACTCAAGTCGCAACATGCTTATCTACCCTTTGAGTTTGATGATTCCCGAGATGATGGGGCTCCTGCAATTCTAACGCCCGCAGGAAGCAAGGACGCGGTTCAAGTCTCGGCCGATATTTTGAGGACACTCGTGTCACGAGCCGAGGCAAGCCTCAAGGGTTCACTAGAAGGCGCAGTCATTACTGTGCCGGCATATTTCAACGACGCGCAGCGGCAGCAGACTAAGGATGCGGCACAACTAGCCGGGCTTAATGTCCTGCGCCTGCTGAATGAGCCAACAGCAGCGGCGGTAGCCTATGGTTTGGACAGTGACGATCAAGGCAACGTTATAGTTTTTGATTTAGGGGGTGGCACATTCGATGTTTCCTTGCTCAGCATGAAGCGAGGTGTTTTCGAGGTATTGGCAACCGGCGGCGATACCAGTCTCGGTGGCGATGACATAGACCGGGTGATAGCCGATTGGATCGCCTTGCAGATGGGTGAAGGCGGCGGCATAGAAATTCCCTCGCAGGCGCGATTGTTGCAACTTGCGAATGCAGCTAAGCATCAGCTTAGCGATCATAAGGTGGCGACAGTTTCTAGTGAAGCTTGGTCTATCGARCTCACAGAGAGCACACTTAAAGAACTCACGGCAGATCTGCTTCGCAGAACCATTACAACTTGCCGTAGAGTGCTACGTGACGCAAATCTCGCTGTCGCAGATATCGACAATATTGTCATGGTTGGCGGCTCTACGAGGATGCCGCTGGTGCGTGATGCTGTGGCGGAATTCTATGGCAAGGCACCACTGACCAATATCGATCCAGATAAAGTTGTTGCGATTGGTGCTGGTATTCAAGCCGATGTCTTGATCGGCAATAAATCTGCCGAAAGCTTTCTGTTGCTAGATGTTAATCCGCTCTCGCTAGGCATCGAGACCATGGGTGAACTTGTTGAAAAAATAATTCCACGTAATACCACTATTCCTGTTGCCAAGGCGCAAGAATTCACCACATTCAAAGATGGGCAGACTGTAATGACGCTACATGTTGTCCAGGGTGAGCGAGAATTGGTAAGCGATTGCCGCTCTCTTGCTAGGTTTGAGCTGCGCGAAATCCCATCGATGGTGGCGGGTGCCGCTAAGATACGAGTGACTTTTCAAGTTGATGCAGACGGATTGCTAAGTGTTTCTGCCGAAGAATTAAGCACGGGGAAAAAGGCTGAGGTTCAGGTGAAACCAAGCTATGGCCTTGAGTCCAGTATCATCGAAGGCATGCTGATGGACTCGCAGAGCAATGCACAAATCGACATGAAAACCCGATCCATTAAAGAGGCGCAGCTCGATGCGACGCAACTACTCGATGCCATCGCCAATGCCCTGCGAGTAGATGGAGGGCTATTGTCGGAAGCCGAGGCAGGTACGCTTGCCGAGTCAATCAACAAGCTCGAGTCGATCAAGATTAGCGGTAGTAGTGTGCAGATTCATGCAGCAACTGAAGAGTTGAATCAAGTAAGCAGCGAATTCGCGGCTAAGAGAATGGATCTGCACATTGCTAACGCCTTGCGCGGTGAGTCCATCGATGAAATAGAGACGCAAGCTGATTAGACAGGCTATTCGATAAGAGAACAGTTCGATAGCAGTTCAACAGTTACTATTCACAGATTCAAAATTTCGGCACGAGCCGATAGAGGAACTACAAGCGCAATGGCTAAGCTAACCATTCTTCCAAACGAAGTTATCTGTCCTGATGGTGCAACGTTCGATGCTGGGCCTAATGAGACTATTTTGAACGCTGCTCTGCGAAACAATATATCTATTGAGCATGCCTGCGAAAAATCCTGTGCCTGCACTACTTGTCATGTCATTGTCCGTGAGGGCTTCGATTCGCTAACAGATGCCGAGGAAAACGAAGAGGATTATCTGGACAAGGCCTGGGGCTTAGAGCCCGAATCAAGACTGAGTTGTCAGGCGCTAGTCGGCGACTCTGATTTGGTTATCGAAATACCGAAATACACCATCAACATGGTGTCTGAAGAGCATTAACGGGGGTGGGCTTATGCAGTGGACAGATGTATTCGATATCGCGATAGAGTTGAACGATCAATTTCCCGACACCGATCCCCAATATGTCCGTTTTGTCGACTTGAGAAAATGGGTGTTAGCGTTGGATGAGTTTGACGATGATCCTGAGCGCTGTGGTGAGAAAATCTTAGAGGCAATACAAGCTGCCTGGATGGAAGAAGCCGCCGATTAAGCTACTGAAAAATAGCGTTTTTATTCATTAAAAGCGTACAAAATCGCTGATTTAGCGCGTATAATGCGCGCTCTCAAGAATTCACCCTATATTTATTGGAGTCAAGATGGCGATCGAACGTACTTTATCCATTATCAAGCCTGATGCCGTAGCGAAGAACGTYATCGGCGAAATTTATACYCGTTTCGARAAAGCWGGGTTGAAGATTGTWGCTGCAAAGATGCTGCAACTAGACGATGAGTCAGCAGGCGGCTTTTATGCGGAGCACAAGGAAAGACCTTTCTACAAAGACCTTATCGAATTTATGACATCTGGCCCAGTTATGATAACGGTTTTAGAGGGAGACGGTGCCGTGATGATGAACCGCGACCTAATGGGTGCTACAAATCCGAAAGAAGCAGCACCCGGCACGATTCGCGCCGATTTCGCAGTCTCTATCGATGCCAATGCGGTTCATGGGTCCGATTCAACAACATCGGCAGAGCGTGAAGTCGGTTATTTCTTCAACGACAACTAAATCTGATCCTGAAGCAAAACTCCTGTTTGGAGATGTTGAGCATGGCGGCGACACACAAACCTAATTTGGCTGGCTTAAGTCGGGCAAAACTGCGGGCGTTGTTCGCCGACATGTCTGAGAAGCCTTTTCGTGCGGAGCAAATCCTTAAATGGATTCATCAGCGCGGAGTGCTTGATATCGATGCTATGACCGATATCAGCAAGGGCCTTCGTGAAAAGCTCAAACAAACTACAGAAATTTCTCTCCCTAAGATTCTGGAAGACTTCAAGTCTGCAGACGGCACCCGTAAGTGGATTGTGGAAGTCGCCAGCGGCAGCCATGTTGAAATGGTTTTTATTCCCGAGGCGCGGCGCGGCACTCTTTGCATTTCCTCTCAGGCAGGCTGTTCATTGGACTGCTCGTTCTGCGCGACGGGCAAGCAGGGCTTCAATAGCAACCTGACAGTGGCGGAAATTGCCGGTCAGCTCTGGTGGGCAAATTACCACCTAGGCGTTTTCGAGGGTAAGGCGGAACAGCGAGTTACCAACGTGGTGATGATGGGCATGGGCGAGCCATTGCTGAACTTCGACAATGTCATGGACGCGCTAAGTATCATGATGGAAGATTGCGCCTACGGTTTGTCGAAGCGGAAGGTGACAATTAGCACATCGGGCGTTGTCCCGGCGATCGATAAACTGAAGGACTACACGGACGCGTCACTGGCTATCTCCTTGCACGCGCCTAATGATGARCTGCGTAGTCAGATCATGCCRATCAACAAGAAGTAYCCGATTAAGGAAGTGCTTCGATCAGTGCAAGGCTATATGGATAGCCTGTCGGATAAGCGSGTTCCGGTAATCGAGTATACGATGATCGCAGGCGTGAACGATCAYCGTCAGCATGCKCGCGATCTCGCGGTATTGCTGGAACAACTTCCCTGCAAGATAAACATAATCCCTTTCAACCCATTCTCACTTAGCGAATACCGTCGTCCTAGTTCTACCTCGGTTACAAATTTTAGGCAGATACTACAAAAGGCTGGATACACGGTGACTGTCCGCACCACGCGGGGTGATGATATTGGAGCGGCCTGCGGTCAGCTAGTAGGCGACGTCGAGGACCAAACTCGTCGTAGTGCGAGACACAAGCGTCGTCATGAAGAGAGGGAAATTGCCAAAAAAGACGGCTCTAAGGTGTTCGGTAGTACTGATAATTTAGCGGTAACTGCCGACAGACTATAAAGTTCCGAATAAACTAGATGGTTCTGAGCAACTAGGTACTGGTTACAAATCATGTTATTTCTTGAATTTGGATTTGGAAAATTAATCGGCAGAAAGCTAGCCTCGGTGCTCGCCTTATTGCTGCTATCAAGCATGCTGTCAACGTGCGTAACTACGACGACAGGGGGCTTTATGGTGGATGCCTCGGAAGAACGAGCTGCTGCTGATTATATCAAGCTGGCGTTGGCCTATTTTGACAACAGTGACATGCCAGGTGCGCGGCGCCACGTGAGCAATGCTCTCGATATCGATGATCGAATCTCTGATGCCTATATGGTGTTGGCGATGATCTTTCAGCGCGAGGGCGATTTAGAGTTGGCCGATTCGAATTATCAAAGAGCGATCAGACTTGATAAGGATAATTCCAGTGCGCGAAATAATTACGCGGCGATGTTGTTCTCGCATGGGCGCTTTGAAGAATCCTATGAGCAAYTGGRAATYGCAGCCAATGACACCGGTTATGAAGGGCGMTCGCTTGTCTTCGAAGGTCTGGGTAGAAGCGCTTTACGMTTGGATAGGCAGGAGGAYGCAAAGGCAGCRTTTCTACGTGCACTGCAACTCAATGARAATCTTTTTATAGCACCACTCGAAYTAGCATTGATATATTTCGGCCAGGAGGAGTACTTGTCTGCTCGTCAGTATTATCAAAATTATTTGACCACCMTCGCGTTTCTGAAATTGCCGCATACACCGCGAGCACTATTGGCGGGCATTCAAATTGAAGGTCRCTTCCAGAACCATGARTTTGTYRAAAATTTCTCTTTGGTTCTTACTACTCTTTATCCGACKTCACCCGAATACCARGTGTTCCAAAGGCTGAACGATGMCAACTGAGCCCTTWATGGAGCMGACCGCCGAGCTTRAGGTCRCTGCGCAATCAATTGACGYTCTGACAGCCGGAGATATCCTYCAGCAGGAGCGGCAGCGTCTRGGCCTGAATGAGAAAGAAGTCGCWGATCAAYTGCATATCACCAWGCACTACGTTAAGGCGTTAGAATCTAATAGCTATGGAAAAYTACCTGGCACTGTCTTTGTAAAAGGTTATCTRAAGAGCTACGCCTTACTGTTGGGCCTGGACGTTGAAGATCTAATGTCTCGCTATGATGAGCTTACACATCAACAGCAAGCCGATACTGCACAAGAGAAACGACTATTAAAAGCGCGTAAGAAAAAAGACCGCAATAAGCCTCTAGTCATTGTTTCCTTGCTCGTTTTTGTCGTCGGATTTTTGGGACTGTGGCTTGCGAATAGTTATTTTGGTGAGGAGTCGGTTTCTGCCGTGCCCAGTACGGTAGAATCTGTTGGTGATGCGGAAAATCTTCGGCCAGCTTTGGCTCAGGCTGTTGAGCCGCAAGTAACGATACAACCGCAACTCACTCTGAAAGTCGAGCCTGAAGAAATTTCAGCTCCTACCGGTCAGCCGACGATAACCCCAAGCCTAATGGTAGAAGCAGAAGCTGCTTCTGAGCTATTGCGCGAAGTAGATTCGGAATCAATTGTGGATTCCCAGATCACGGAGCGGATGGAGAGTGATGAAAGTGACGGGACTGAAGGGAAGGCTAGCCTAGAGGATTTAACGGCTGCATTACAAGCATTGAGAACAGAACAAGAGGAGCCGGCTGCCAGCAGCGACGAGTCTCGTTTGATCAGCATAGAAGCGACCGGAAACGATGTTCTACGAATCAGTTTTACTGGCGAGAGTTGGATTGAAGTGAATGACAGCGAATCTCAGCAGATATATCGCGATATCCGCACGGCGGGCGATGTTCTAGAAATTACTGGCAGTGCGCCATTCAGCATCCTGCTAGGCGATGCTCCCTTTACTAGCATGAGTCTAAACGGTGACGAAATCGATCTTTCTGCTGATATTCGAATCGACAACTCAGCACGCCTCACTGTAGGCTTATAACCCATGAATACTAATCCTTTGATAACTCGTCGCAAGACTCGCCAAATCATGGTCGGCAATGTGGCTGTGGGTGGTGATGCCCCAATTTCCGTACAGACCATGACCAACACTGAGACCTGCGACGTGGATGCGACGCTGGCTCAGATTAATCGCATGGTCAATGCGGGCGTCGATATTGTCCGTGTCTCGGTTCCGAGCTTGGACGCGGCTGAAGCCTTTAGGAAGATTCGTTCACAGGTGGAAGTACCCCTAGTTGCAGATATACATTTTGACTACCGCATTGCTTTGAAAGTATTAGAGAATGGAGTTGATTGTCTGCGCATCAACCCGGGTAATATCGGCAGCGAGAAGCGTATTTGCGCCGTGGTCGAAAGCGCCAAAGATAAGAATATACCGATTCGAATCGGTGTGAATGCAGGCTCTCTTGGGAAGAACTTGTTGCGCAAATACAAGGAGCCGAACTCCGAAGCGATGGTTGAGTCTGCGCTTACGCAAATAGATATACTCGACAAGCTCGACTTTCAAAATTTTAAAATTAGCCTGAAAGCTTCCGAGATATTCATGACGCTGGCGGCTTATCGCAGTCTTTCGACACAGATAGATCAACCATTTCATCTCGGTATCACTGAGGCAGGTGGCCTTCGATCCGGCACAGTTAAATCTGCCATCGGGCTTGGAGCCATGTTGATGGATGGTATCGGCGATACCATCCGAGTCTCCCTCGCAGCTGACCCAGTCGAAGAGGTTAAAGTTGGGTTCGATATACTAAAGAGCTTGGGCCTGCGTTATAAGGGCGTCAATTTAGTGGCTTGCCCTAGTTGTAGTCGGCAAAACTTCGATGTGATCTCTGTGGTCAATGAATTAGAGTCCCGATTAGAAGACATAACGACACCGATTGATGTTGCTGTCATTGGCTGCATTGTGAATGGCCCGGGCGAGGCGAAGGTTGCCGAAATCGGATTGACCGGTGCGAGTCCAAATAACCTCGTCTACAAAGACGGCGTTCCCGATCACAAGATAAATAACGAAAATCTTGTGGATGAATTAGAGGCAATGGTGCGTCAGCGCGTTGCCGATAAGAAGCAAATGGATGAAAACCTAATCGCCTCAAGCTAGCGATCAACCACAAACCTATGGCGAAACTACAAGCAATTCGAGGTATGAATGACATACTTCCCGACCAAACTCCTAACTGGCAATATGTTGAGAAGTCCTTTCAGGCGGTAGTGCACCGTTATGGCTATCGGGAAATTCGTTTTCCTATTCTCGAGCAGACACAACTGTTTAAACGCTCAATCGGCGAGGTCACTGACATCGTCGAGAAGGAGATGTACAGTTTCGATGATCGCAATGGCGATAACTTGAGTTTGCGGCCAGAAGGTACGGCGGGTTGCGTTCGTGCTGCCGATCAACACGGTTTACTGTTCAATCAACAGCAACGACTCTGGTATCAGGGCCCAATGTTTCGTCACGAAAGGCCGCAGAAGGGCCGCTACCGGCAGTTTCAACAGTTTGGTGTCGAGGCCTTTGGTATGGTGGGACCGGATATCGACGCCGAAGTGATCCAGCTTTCGGCCTCGCTCTGGCAAGACCTGCACTTAGAGGAATACCTCACTCTAGAGATTAACAATATCGGCGCAGCTGCAGATAGAAAACGCTATGCCGCCGCCTTAACAGCATTCTTAGTTCTCCATGCCGAAGAACTCGATGATGATGCGCGCAATCGTATGCACAGCAACCCGATGCGGGTGCTGGATAGCAAGAACCCGGACGTCCAAGAAGCATTAAAAGGTGCGCCGGCTTTAGCGGATTACGTCAGTGACGAGAGTGTCGTCCACTATGATGAGCTAAAGAGCCTGCTTGCCCAGAGTGGAATTGAGTTTACCGAGAATCCTCGTTTGGTCAGAGGCTTGGATTATTACAATAATTGCGTGTTCGAGTGGACTACCGATTCTTTGGGCGCGCAGGGCACAGTCTGCGGCGGAGGTCGCTACGATGGTCTAGTTGAACAGCTTGGGGGCAAACCAACGGTAGCAGCGGGCTTTGCGATGGGTGTCGAAAGGCTTGTCTTGATGCTCGATTCTCTTGGCAAGATTCCAGATTCCACCGCGCAGGTAATTGACGTGTATATGGTGGTTGTCGGAGGACAGTTGGCTGGACCCGCTCAGCTATTAGCCAAGCAGCTGCGGCAACGATTTCCAGAAATCGGCCTTATCAACCACTGTGGCGGGGGAAAATACAGTAATCAGATGAAACGCGCGTTCAAAAGCGGTGCGCGGCTGGCTATTGTGTTGGAAACAGAGTCGGAACAACCTCTCGAAACAGTCAAAATTCGCCATTTAAATGATTCCGGTGACTCGGTCAGTGTCGAGATTGCTAATTGCGGCGATAAACTCGCCGAAATTTTTAGTATTTCAGAGTGATAGCAACATTGATTCGTGTCAGCGCTGCCTTAAACAGGTAGAATTAGCGGTTGGTCAGGGATAGTTTGCCGAATGTGGTGGTCTGATAATTCGGGCTGGTTGAAACTGTTCGAATAATTCAATGAATTAAGGAGTAAGTCGTGGCGATAAACGCGGCAGAAGAAGAAACAATAGAGTCACTTAAAAAGTGGTGGGAAGAAAACGGCAAGCAACTAGTCATTCTCGTTGTTGTAGGTTTCGCAGCCTTCACCGGGTGGTTGGCGTGGACCAATTCCCAAAATGCTAGCATCGACAGCGCCTCGGATCTGTACGAGGAGATTCTCTCGTTGGCGATAAGTGACGCCGGACAGCCGGGAACGCAACTTATTCCGCAAGACTCGTCACGCATAGTCGAGCTAGGTGAGATACTCCGCAGTGAACACGGCGCCTCTACTTACGCTAAATTGGGCTCTCTATTCGCGGCGCAACAGTCTGTGCAGAACGATGACTTGGATGCGGCGGAAACCTCATTGCAGTGGGTTTTGGATAACGAGCAGGGTAGCCTATTCAGCGAGGCCAATGAGGGCTTGATACTGACTACGAACTTACGTCTCGGGCGCATTATTTTGGCGAAGGGTGACGCGGAACGTGCGCTCACTCTCGTGAACAATCTAGACCCAAAAACTTTTGAAGCTGGCTATTCGGAATTGCGTGGTGATATTTACATAGCAATGGGCCGGGAAGTGGACGCGCGCGATGCGTACATTGCCGCTCAGCAGGCAGGGTCAAATAGCGATGGTTTGCGCATGAAACTGGACGAGTTGTCCAACGAAAGCTAAATCTTACCGCTAGTTAATAGATAGTCAGATGAGTTCCAAGATGAACCCTACCAGCATCGGATCAATACAAAATTGCGTGGCCTCTGGGGCTCGCCTGTTAGTGCTGCTTGCATTATCTTCAGCATTAACTGCTTGTGCAGGGTTTAGCGCCGCCAGCCTAAATCCATTGGGTTGGTTCTCCGACGATGAWACCAACCCGCCTACTCCATTGGTCRAYATTCCTGYYGAGGTTACGATGCGCCGCGAGTGGAGTGTGAATATTGGAAACGGGCAGGGCGATAATTACACAGAGATTACCCCCTCTATAGATGGCGGTGTAATCTATGCCGCTAGCGAAAACGGGTTTGTTGCGGCAATTGACATTAGCTCGGGAAACACTCTCTGGAAAATTCGGGTCGAGGGTGTGATCACAGGCGGAGTTGGGTCTGGCGATGGCATGGTCATGATTGCTACAGAAAGTGCTGAAGTCGTCGTATTGGATCAAGCTGATGGAAGTGTTAAATGGCAGCATGCGGTCTCAAGTGAAGTTTTGTCTGCGCCACAAACGAATGGTGATATCGTTGTAGCGCAAACTGTAGATGACAAACTGGTCGCACTCGATGCCGATGACGGCGAACAGCGTTGGATTTACGAGACCACGCAGCCAGCACTGACACTGCGCGGCAGCAGCAAGCCTGTTATTACTTCAGATGCTGTGATCGCAGGGTTTAGCAATGGCACACTCGTCGCAGTTTCGGCTGAGGGCGGAGTCTATCTTTGGGAGGAGCGGGTAGCCGTTCCTGAGGGCGAATACGATATCGACCGCGTCATCGATGTGGATGGCGATCTTTTGCTAGATGGTGGTCGAATCCTAGCAGCAAGCTATCAGGGCAACTTGATGGCCTTCGAGGTCACTTCCGGGCGAATCGTTTGGGGTATGGAGGCTTCAAGCTATCATGGCATGGCGCAGGGTTTCGGTAACATCTACTATTGCGATGATAAGAGTCAGGTATTTGCGATTAAAGACAATAGCGAAGATATCGTTTGGGAAAACGCCGATCTACTTAATAGAGCGATTACGGCGCCAACTACAATCGGTAATTACATCGCAGTAGCTGACTATGATGGCTATGTTCACTTACTATCGCAGATTGATGGGCGCATAGTAGGTCGAATTCAGGCCGATAATGATGGCGTCAGGGCTAATCTTTTGGCCGACAATGGCCGTCTTTACGTTTTCGGAAATAGTGGTCGATTGACCGCTTACCAACTGCAATAACAACCGCAACAAACTGTTAACAAACTAATCTAGGTTACTACCATGAGGCCAGTCATAGCCCTTGTTGGCCGTCCCAACGTAGGCAAATCCACTCTCTTTAATCGTCTTACGCGATCGCGCGACGCGTTGGTAGCAAATATCCCCGGTCTTACTCGCGATAGGAAATATGGCGGTGGGGAGATTGATGGCCAGTCTTTCATTGCTATCGACACCGGCGGAATTAGCGGCGATGAAGAGGGCATCGATTTGGAGATGGCCGCGCAGTCACTCCAAGCAATCGAAGAGGCCAATATCTGCCTGTTTATGGTGGATGCGAAGGATGGTCTCTTGCCTGATGACAACCGCATCCTTGAGCATCTGCGCAGGCGCAGCAAGAACACCTATCTAGTAGTAAACAAGATCGATGGTCGCGACCCCGATGTAGCGTTATTAGATTTTTATACCCTAGGCTTGTCGGAAATCTTCCCCATCACTGCGACTCAAGGGCGTGGCGTGAAGAGTATGCTGGTTAAGGTGTTGGCAGACTTCGWGCAGGCGGCAATTGCAGCGGGCGAAGGTGAAGCCGCGCCTGAAAATATTGARGAAACAGGGATAAAGATTGCGATTGCCGGAAGACCMAATGTCGGCAAGTCGACRCTGGTTAACAGAATGCTGGGTGAAGAGAGAGTGGTCGTTTACGATCAACCCGGCACCACTAGAGATAGTGTCTATATCCCCTTCGAGAGGCGTGGAAGGCGCTATACACTGATTGATACAGCGGGAATAAAGAAGCGAGGACAGACTAGGCAAACGGTCGAGAAATTTTCGGTAGTTAAGTCGTTGCAAGCTATCCAAGATGCACACGTGGTGGTATTGATCATCGATGCTCGCACCGGAGTCGTAGAGCAAGATCTGCACTTACTGGGTTATGTTATTGAGACAGGGCGCGCGCTAGTCATCGCCATCAATAAGTGGGATCACATGCACTCTGAAGACAAGGATCAGGTTAAAGATGATATTCGTCGCCGCTTTATCTTTGTGGATTTTGCGAAAATTCATTACATTTCGGCGCTCTATGGTACCGGGGTGGGTGACCTTTATAAGTCAATACACACGGCGTACGAGTCGGCGACTAAGACGCTCACCACCCATCGGCTCACCGAACTCCTTCAAGATGCAGTAACCGATCACGCGCCGCCTCTGATCAACGGTCGACGCATCAAATTACGCTACGCCCATGCAGGCGGACAGAATCCACCGATAATTGTAATACACGGTAAGCAGACTGATAAGCTGCCTGGTAATTACAGTCGTTATTTGGAGAAAACCTTTCGTAAGGTGTTGAAGCTGGAGGGCACCCCGGTGAGAATCGAATTACGCAGTGGCGATAATCCTTTCATTAAGGGGGAGGAGGGCCTCACGCAACAACAGATTTCACAGAAGCGGCGAATCAAAAAAAATAAGGATTTAGGTAAGAAACTCGGTAAGAAAAGAGTGTGACTATTCATCTCGAAGATATTAGACAAGCTGCAATTCGACTTCGAGATATAGCAATTGAGACCCCAATTCATACATCCGCAGTACTTGATGAAAGAGTAAACGCTAGGGTTTTTATCAAGCCAGAATGCCTGCAACATGTAGGCGCGTTCAAGTTTCGTGGTGCGTACAATCGGCTATGCCAAATGAGTGAAGACCAGCGAGCCAAAGGCGTCGTGGCATTTTCCTCAGGTAATCATGCGCAAGGGATCGCCTACGCAGCCAAATTATTGGGAATGAATGCAACTATCGTCATGCCCTCCGACGCGCCATCTATCAAGAAGGAAGGCACCGAGCGATTGGGCGCAAACATTCGCCTGTATGACCGCGTTACCGAGTCCCGCGAAGAGATTTCGGCCGACATCGCGGTTACTAGTGGAGCGACTCTCGTTCCTGCTTTTGACGATGTAGATGTGATTGCCGGGCAGGGCACCTGTGGCCTTGAAATTATGCAGCAGTTGGCGGCTACAAACTGTGTGCCGGACGCCGTGTTGAGTCCCTGTGGCGGGGGTGGACTGCTGGCTGGTCTCTCAACGGCGGTTAAAGAAACGAATAGTGCGACCAAAGTCTACGGCGTAGAGCCCCAGAATTATGACGACCACAGTCTCTCGAAGGCTGCAGGCGTGCGCGTCAAGATTGATCCGGCAGTAGGCACTAGCTGCGATGCGCTAATGGCTACGCAGCCTGGTGAGATTACTTGGTCGATCAATAGCAAAACAGTGGATGATTTCCTGGTTGTCAGCGAGGATGAAGTTGCTCACGCTATTAGTTTTGCGTTTCGTTACCTTAAACTTGTAGTTGAGCCTGGCGGTGCCGTCGCATTGGCAGCCTTGCTGCATAAAAAATTAGATATCAGTGGTGGCTCWGCCGCGATAGTTCTTTCTGGTGGTAATRTTGATAGYGAGACATTTGCCCRCTGTTTGCAGMAWTACCCTKCGCCGTAAGTYAAAGGTGTTKGYGGATTAATYGAYATTAAATTAGCAAAAAMTTTAGAGGAAGAACCATGAAAATTTCTTTATCGCAYTCARGTAGCATGCGTAACTGGTTAGCGGCYCTRCTACTAACRACAGTGTCTTTTTCGGTRGCAACATTRAGCGCGCAATCAACKGACGACTGTGTTGATACCCTGCAATGTGAATCTTCYTGGATWGGATTGTCAGACAGCGAGCGCGMGACGGTATTTGCRTTTGCCGAAGACTACAAGGCGTTCATTCATAAGGCACGTACRGAGCTCAGTTTCGTYGCAGAGGCAATCGCCTTCGCCGAGCAGAACGGCTTCGAAGAGTTGACCGCTTCTACSGCTATYGTTCCGGGYAAAAARATCTATGAAGTCAATCGAGACCGCACAATAAGYCTTTTGGTGATTGGCGAAGAAGCGATACAAGAGGGCTTCCATATCATCGGYKCRCACATTGATTCGCCGCGCCTAGAACTGAAGGGWAGGCCGCTATWYGMRGMCAGTGAATTTGCSCTMTTTCAGACTAATTATCACGGCGGCATCAAGTTCCATCAATGGACCAACCTACCGCTAGCTCTGATGGGTCGCATCGATAAGAAGGATGGAACCAGTGTKCAKATATCRGTTGGMCTGGATGCCAACGAYCCTATTTTTATGATTCCCGAGTTGTCCCCGCATGTTGACCGCRGCAGAAACTCCAAGACTCTCGCTGATTTTATTACTCCCGAAGATCTCGATCCGATCATAGGACATATCCCAGCTGAAGACGGCGGCGATGTGGTAGATCAGGTGCTAGCCTATCTAAGTGAGGAGTACGGCATTACTCGAGCCGATTTGGTATCGGCCGAACTCTCCTTGGTGCCCGCTGGCGCACCAMGGGACATGGGRTTCGATAGAGGRYTAATYGCCGCCTACGGKCARGATGACCGACTTGCRTCYTATGCAGCCATGCGCGCTGTGGCCGAGATTGACCATCCCCAGAAGACWACGATGGCCTTCTTGGTTGATAACGAGGAAGTAGGTAACAGAAACAATACTGGCGCACACTCCGACTACTTTGCCGATCTGCTTTCTAGRCTTTTGTATGCRCAATTGGAAGARGACTATCGCGAGCCTTTATTTCGTAGTGCGCTGCGTCAGACYAAATTTATATCCATAGACGTAAACCCAGGRATTAATCCAATCAACCCTGGAGTATGGGAGYCAGGCAATGCYCCCAAGCTAGGCTATGGCGTGAACCTYAAGCTCTATGGGCGSGGCAATACCGCCAACAGCGAGTTTATTGCGTGGACTMGGCAGCTGCTTGATAGCAACGGTGTGCCATGGCAGACGGTGACTTATAAAGTCGGGGTCGGAGGTGGCGGCACTATCGGTGGAGAGTTCTCTGCACAGAATATCGAGGTGATCGATTTCGGTGTTCCACTGCTTTCGATACATACGCCCTACGCGGTTAGTTCTAAGATCGATGTATACAGCCTCTATCAGGCAGCCWTAGCGTTCTATTCCTACRCGGAKTAGMACGTTGCGGTYTRTTCTCAGYTCCYTAACTAAATTATTGATGAAGCTACTATGAAAATRCAAAWTTCGAGGACTGCTCGTCTCTCTATYCTCCCCGCGCTAGCCTTCTCCGGTTTGCTCGCGGTATCTGCGCAGCAGGTTCTGGCSCAAGAGGTTGGCGATCACCARTACACAAGTGAGGCGGTTGARACGGGTTCGCAGGTTTACASCCARCAGTGCGCGCTCTGCCACGGGCCACAAGGTGCTCTCGTGGACGGCATTAACCTCAGCATYGGACAATTTCGCACCGTACAATCGGAYGMCGATCTAAGRSAGGTTATTAGTGAAGGCGCAGGACAAGGGCGTATGCCTGCCTTTAGTCTGCGCGCCGAGGAATTAAGAGGGGTAATTGCCTTTATYCGCGCCGGCTTCGACCCWGAGGGAGTGGCAGTAATAATCGGCGAYCCGGTTCGTGGCAAAGAGTTGTTCGAAGGTRAGGGKCAATGTGCAGACTGTCATCGAGTGAGAGGGGTAGGYCCGCGCACAGCYCCTGATYTGAGTAATATCGGYGCCATTCGTACGCCGGCATCYTTGCAGCGAAACATAACCGACCCSGCGACTGCAYTGCTGCCGATCAACCGTCCAGTTCGRCTCGTYACTCGGTTTGAGGARACTATYGTTGGCAGRCGCCTGAATGAGGATACCTATACTGTTCAGCTAATCGATTCRGCGGAGCGACTCCGRTCGTTGAAGAARGTCGATTTAATYTCCTACGAGATCAGCGAYGAGCCAAGCAAACAACCGACGACGATGTCCAGCGATGAAGTGGCAGATGTTATTGGCTACCTACTTACCCTGCGAGGTTTAGAATGAGATTATCAAAACAAATTGGAACGATTAGCCTTGTATTTTTTCTTGGCCTTGCAGCATCAAATGTAGCTGCGCAAGTTTCCTATGAGCGAATTTTAAATGCGCAAGACGAGCCCGAAAATTGGCTTACCTACAACGGCGGTTATAAGAGTCAGCGTTATAGTCAGCTAGATCAAATCACGCCGGAGAATGTAAGCGACCTTAAATTGCAATGGACTTTGCAGAACCAGGTGTTCGGTGCCTGGCAATCGAATCCGATAGTGGTCGACGGCATCATGTATATCACCGAACGTCCGAACACCGTTATGGCGGTCGATGCGATTACAGGAAGAGTTTTTTGGAAGTATCGGCACGTTCCTGCAGAGAACGCCTTGATTTGTTGTGGAGCTAATAATCGTGGCGTGGCTGTATTGGATGACAAGGTGTTCATGGGAACATTGGATGCGCGTCTCATCGCACTTGATCGAATTACTGGCAGCGCACTGTGGGACGTAGAAGTTGGTGATGTTGACCTTGCGTACTCGGTGACTATGGCGCCGCTAGTGATAAAAGATAAAGTTATCGTTGGCGTAGGCGGGGGCGAGTTTGGCATTCGTGGATACGTTGCAGCCTACGACACTGAAACCGGCGAAGAGGCTTGGAAGACTTACACGATCCCAGGCCCTGGTGAGCCGAACCATGACAGTTGGGAAGGAGACGACTGGGAGCATGGAGGTGCACCGGTGTGGATTACTGGTTCTTTCGATCCGGAACTGAATCTTACTTATTGGGGTGTCGGTAATCCCGGGCCAGATTGGAATGCGGGCCAGCGCCCCGGTGACAATCTCTACTCTGACTCAGTGATCGCCTTGGACGCCGATACCGGCGAGCTGAAATGGTATTTCCAGTTCACGCCAAACGATGCCTATGACTATGAYTCGGTGCAGGTGCCGGTGCTAGCCGAYATTGTCTGGCGCGGCACGCCAAGAAAGATCATGATGTGGGCAAACMGSAAYGGCTATTTCTATGTCATAGATAGAGTGACGGGMGAGTTTCTTGAAGGTAARCCCTATGTAAAGGTGAACTGGTCCAGCGGSCTCGATGAGAACGGRCGRCCAATTCCAACACCACAACCGGAGGGCATGCCTACCTACCCTGGCAATCAGGGCGGYACYAATTGGTACCCGCCGTCCTTCAGCCCTAGAACGGGTCTCTTTTATTTTAGTGCGTGGCAGGACTATGCRACGATCTATCGTGCGGAAGAGTCTGATTATGAGCCSGGTAGRGCATTCCTCGGCGGTGGRTTTTCGGTATTAGCACCGGCACCGGGAGCACCAACTATCGGCATCGGCAGAACCAATCCTATTAACAACTGGACCAACGAAGTTGGCTTCGCCTCCTTGAARGCGATGGATCCGCAGACTGGCGAAGAAGTCTGGTCCTATGATCAGTTCGATGTGAGTGACAGCGGCATGCTAACCACTGCGTCAGATTTATTATTCACTGGCGGACGCGAAGGCTATTTTCATGCGATCGATGCGCGTAACGGCGATTTGCTATGGAACGTCAACYTRGGCGGTCAGATCGTTATGGCGCCAGTGACTTTTAGCGTCGRCGGYGTTCAATACGTCTCGGTAATTTCCGGACATGCCWTGTCCACATTTGCATTGCCYCACTAGGAAGCYCGCATGGAATTAAAGGTCAGTTTCACCATGAGTYTGATTTCTCAAACSGYAGTTTTCGCTGCTTTGTCGCTGTTGATGTTGCCAGCGCTRGCGCAGACTGCCGCRATTCAACACACTGTCGAGGCAGATGGTCACCCGATGGCGCTTTGGGAGAAATCCGTTGCACARCCSAAGGGRCATATTCTTTTGCACCATGGCCGTACCTGGAGCTCTATTCCAGAYTTCGACYTACAGGTATCGGGAGAAGACCTTTCTCTGATGGATGGCTTTAATGACATGGGCTATAGCGTCTGGGCGCTCGATGCTAGGGGCTATGGTGAGACTCCCAGAGATAGCAGCGGCTGGAACACGCCGGATCGGGCCGCGCTAGATCTATCGATAGTCTTAGATTGGCTGCGCGCAAGAAACGGTGAAGCCACCCACGTCTGGGGTTGGTCCTACGGTTCTATGGTTGCCCAGCTTGCCGCGCAGCGGTATCCAGAGGCGATGCTGAGTGTCACTTTGTTCGGCTATCCAATGGATCCCGATGCGGAAATTCCGCACAGTAATAGCCAGTCTGAGCCCTCGGCTCGCCCGACGACTAGAGCCGCAGCCGCATCGGATTTCATAGTTCCCGGATCAATTTCTCAGCATGCGATAGACACCTATGTAACTGCTGCCCTTAAGGCAGATCCAATTAGAGCGGACTGGAATCAACAGCATCAGTGGAATGCGCTAGACGGTGAGGCGCTTATCCTGCCGACGCTGCTTTTGCAGGCAGAATTTGATCCATTGGCAAATACAGATGCACATGCACGGTTCTTCACAAAGATTGCGAATCCGAATAAACAATGGGTGATATTGCCTGGTGGTGACCATGCCGCACTCTTAGAGACACCACGGGCAAAGTTAATAAAATCTACAGTCGATTTTATCGAGTGGCTTGATTACTAAGCCTGTTGTCCAGAAGTGTTTAACTGGATGCTTTCTTCACTTTCTTCCGCTGAACATCTGCCGACTAGTTATGTCGAATTCTATTACTGGTCCATAGAGCTAACACGGCGGCAAGCAGCGGCAGTAGTCCCTGCATGACCAAGTAGCTCAGTTGCACTATCCAGATGTCTTGATTCAGAAAATCATAATTGTTCGTTCCAAAAAGCCACGCGAAATTTAATCCAGCGAACACGGCTCCTATTCCCGATAAGTAGATCATCTGTGTTTGTGTAAGCACACGCTCGCGCAGTAGGTGCTTCATCATGACTACCAGAGAGGCTGGAATTAACAAGACTAGTATCCAAAGATGATTAGCGAATACCCTGCTGATAGCCTGGTTTTGTGCAGCTGCCTCGCCGTCACCGTAGATCGCCATAAGTAGGATAGACCAGAGAAAAATATAGACGGCAACAATCGCTGATAGAATTGCTGTGGGTTTGTTATACAAAATAATCCAAGTGAAGAATGTCGCTAGCAGTAGCAAAGCTGTAAGAAAGGCGACAAGTAACATGCAAGCCCTAAGCAGTGTGGCGAAGACGCCAAGACCAGTAAAAGTATTGACAGCCTCCAAGAAATCATTCTGCATATTCTGAAAATTATTGATCAGGAAAGGGCCCAGTATCCACAGCGCTAAGATCATAATCACACCCGCGAGAAGCGTGCTGCTAAGAGCAACTCCAGTACGAATGAGTGTTAGCCAGGCTGTGCTAAGTGGAGTAGTCCTATCGTGTAGGCTCACATTGGGTGTGCCATTCTTATAGCGTACTCCATACATGTAAATTGTTAGGCCAATACATATGATTCCGTAGAGTATGACAGCGATAGCCCAATTACTTTCATATTGGGTGCTGGCTCCCTTGGGCAGGGTGAAATTGATAAACGCCAAGATAGCTATCGTAACGGCCGCGCCTGTTAAGCCCGCGAACAATGCGTTAGTTTCACCGTGGAGTTGACGTTCCTTCCAAAACTCAGCTGCTATGGAGGAGTGTGTAGGGCAGTTGGAAATGGGTAGGGGCAAACGTTCTCTTATAATGCCTTGCTCCGTAGTATTGAACACGCTTTTTCCAAATCCGATTAGACTCTCACCGCTGCGCTGCTGCTTGACGCCAAAATAAGTAATTAGCAAAAGGGCTGCGGTGAAAATTAATGCGACAAAATAATCCGAGGGGTTAGCGGCAATGAAGACCCAGGTACCTTCAATGCGGTTAAACTCCGGCATTAGTAGTCCATTTAGGTAGAGAGTAAGTACTAGCAGCCAGCCTGCTATGCTGGCGATCCCGTTTTCCGTCCACCAGCTCAACATCAGAGTCAGAATAGTGAATTGAAAAACAATAAAACTGATGGGAATGACGGATAGTTCGGTGTTGAAGTAGAGAAGGTTAACGATAAGTCCGGGGACGAAAATGGCTATCTGTGTAAGTGCGCAGAAGAACAAAAGGGGTGTCAGCAAAAGTGTGCGCGTCGACACAGGTAGCGAGAACTCTGTTCTATAAGGAAAGCCGACAGAGGAGCGAGTGCGCACAATGTTGTGGCTCTTGTGTAGTGCTATTGAGTAAATGAGCGTTAAACCGACCAGAAGAACAAAGTCAGCTGCTTTGAATAGAGCAAGCGTGTCCTCACCTGGACCCAAGGCAAGATCAATTAGGAATATAACGCTCACCACGCCTGCAATCTGCGTGAGCAGTGCGGGCCAGCTCAGGCTAAATGCGTTCCATGCGAGTGCTTGGCTGGGGCTTCTCATCTTGTATTTTCCTTATGCTGACTCAGTTCGCCAATGTTTGGGCGACCCACCCTTGAGATGAAAATTTCCTCCAAAGTTGCATGACGTGATTTGAGAACTTCACCGCCTATTTTTTTAACAGAATTTTGAAAAGCATCCATAGAGCTTTGATGGACAACGCTAAAGAATCTCCCTTCACCTGAAATTGCCGCCGCACCTTCTAGTGATGGCGGTGAATTTTGCAGGTCTGCAAAGCGAATCGAGGAGCAATGGTGATTGCTGTTTATAATCTCTAAAGAACTATCTAGGGTTATTTTTCCCTGGTGGATCATTGTTACATGGTCAGAAAGCCTTTCCACTTCCTCTAATAGATGGGAGGAAAAAATTACAGTTCGGCCTTCTTCGGAGATGGTGCGTACTACTGCATTGAGGATATCTTTTCTAACAACAGCGTCCAATCCGCTGGAGGGTTCATCGAGGATCAGTAAGTCGGGTCGGTGCGCGACTGCGCTTATAAGTGCAACTTGTGCCCGCATGCCTCGAGAAAGTGTCTTAATTTTTTTGGCTGGATCTAAGGAAAACGTACTTAGTAGTTCGGCAGCATAACCTTGATCCCAAGTAGAATGGAAAGCGCCGGTATAACGCATTAACTCATCGATTGACATCCAATCTGGAATATCGCGGTCTTCGGATAGATAGCCTATCCGCTTTAATACTCCCTCCGGATTGCGCACAGGATCTTCGCCAAAGATTTTCACGGTTCCAGATTTTGCACGTAACAGCCCTAACAAGTGTTTGATAAGAGTGGTCTTGCCCGCGCCGTTGGCACCTACTAGTCCATAGACCTTGCCTCTGCTTGCCTGAAAGTCTACGCAGTCTAGTGCTTTGGTCTTGCCAAAGTCGCGCGATAAATTATTTATTTCGACTACTAATTCAGTCATCAATCTTCTCCGATCCGGTGTTCGTTGCCTGTTTTTTTTCCTCAAGCTGCGCCTGTCTCTCTTTTATTAATTCGAGCAGGTCTTGAGTATTGAAATCGAGTTGATGCGCCTCCGCCAATAGAGCGTCGATTCTGGCGTCGATGATGCGCCTGCGCTCACGGTCCGCAAGAGGCGATTGCTCATCGGAAATATAAGTGCCTGCGCCGCGGCGTTTGAATATCACGCCAGCTGCTTCCAGTTCGTCGTAGGCTTTAACCACCGTATTTGGCGTTACATTCAATGCTAGAGCGAGTGTGCGGACGGGTGAGATTTCCTCGCCTGGCTCAAGCAGGTGTGACGCCACCATGTAGCGAATTTGATTCGCTATCTGTCGGTAGATGGGGACGCCATCTTTGCTGTTGATTGTTATATGCATGATTCAGCGTTACACTTCTTCTTAAACTGTATGGGTATTCTGATACAATATGAAAAAATGTCAAGCACAGGCAAACAATTCTTCAGCGATTGACCACAAGGCCCCCTAGATTCGGCGTGAACCGTCAAAAAACCGTGGTTAGAAAGCGAATTTCTTGCTAGTTTTAAGCACTCAAATTCGGTTTTATCAATCTTGTGCTGGCCTAGCCGCTGCTAAATGCGGATTGAATGGTTTGGTGCGAAGCACTATCAAAATAGAGAGAGATAACTATGCAAGCTCCAACTCCAAGGAGATCAAGTATTACCTGGCGCGCGTCCACTGCTGCGGGTCTGTTGCTGTGTTCTTCAGGTTTTTTGAACGCTCAGGATATTCCGTTGTTCAATGAGGATCCGAGTGATTGGTACACATTGGGTGGCGACTACGCTCACACGCGTTATACCGCTGCCGATGAGATCACGGCCGATAATTTCACTGACTTGGAAGTGGTTTGGGAATGGGATGGTGCTAGCTTCGGCGCTATTAGCGGCCGTTCCACGCCCTCATTGATCAATGGCAAACTAATTACAGTAGCGGGCAATAAGCGCTATGTTGTTGCATTGGATCCTAAAACCGGTGAAACAATCTGGTCTTACCGTGAGCCGGATACGCCCCGTGCTGAGTATTCTATGCGCGGCGACTACGGCAAGGGTGTGGGCTATGCCAACATCGATGGAAGAGATGTAGTGTATATAGTCTCTCCTGGATTCTTCCTRACGGCACTGGATGCCAATACGGGMATTCCKCTAGAARATTGGGGCAGGCCGGTGCCAATMGAYGGATTTCCTCAGTCGGGCATCGTCGATCTYCTAGCCGACTTAGGTCATCCYTAYGACCCTTACGARGGTATTCCAYTAGAGACCGGCTATATCACGTCCTCTTCACCGCCGATCGTGGTCAAYGGTACTGTCATTGTTGGTAACTCKGCAGAGCAGGGCTATCACCAGGCGCGTATTGAAAACGTACCGGGCGATATCCTAGCYTACGATGCACGCACTGGCGCCTTCAAATGGAAATTTAACGTCATTCCTAAGCCGGGCGAGTACGGTCACGAAACGTGGGAAAACGATGCATGGGAGTGGACTGGCGATGTTTCTTCCTGGGCTCCGCTTTCTGCCGACCCAGTTAACAATCTGGTTTACATCCCAACGAATAGCGCGACTATCGATTATTACGGTGGCTTCCGCCCGGGTGACAATCTGTACGGTGCCGCCTTGATAGCGTTAGATACGCGAACTGGCGAGCGTGCCTGGCATTTCCAGATGGTTAAGCATGAAATCTGGAACTTCGACAACCCAACGGCACCGGTTCTTCTCGATCTGGATGTGCCAGGGCAGGGCCGTGTGCCAGCTATCATGCAGGTGACAAAGCAGGCGTGGGTTTATGCCTTCAATCGCATAACCGGTGAGCCAATTTGGCCAATCGTGGATCGTCCTGTGCCTCCATCGATCGTACCGGGCGAAGTGCTTTCGCCTACTCAGCCCCATGTGACACGTCCAGCACCCTTCGACATGCAGGGAATTACCGAAGATGACCTGGTCGACTTTACTCCAGCACTGCGTGCGGAGGCATTGGCGGCGTTGGACGACTATGTGATGGGGCCTTTGTTTAACCCCCCCATTCATGCCGACAATCCCATGGGGAAATACGCCGCGATGAATTGTCCTGGTGGCGCCGGCGGTGCAAATATCACTGCACCGGCTGTGGCAGATCCTGAGACAGGCAAGATGTACATCTCGTCGCACAAGGCTTGTTTTGCCCTACGACTGATACCGGGTGAAGAGTCCGATTTGTTGTTTCCGAACTCCACCGGCATTAACACGGCGCGTTATGCAAATGGCGCTCGCGGTGCTACAGCGAGACCTCCACGCCTAAGCTCAGGCATTCCAATATGGAAGCCACCGTATAGCCGAATTACCGCTATCGATATGAACACTGGCGATCACGCATGGATGATTCCAACCGGTGAAACTCCCGACCGTATCGCTAACCATCCAGCGCTTGCAGGCGTGGATATAGGCAATACTGGAACGGGCGCGTTGGTGCCAATGGTCGTAACCAAGAATATGTTGGTTTATTCAGACCAAGCTGGCGACGGTACGCCGATGCTTTATGCCATCGATAAGGATAACGGTGACATCATGGCCCAGATAGAGGCACCAAGCCGCAGCAGCTACGGTATGAGCTCTTGGGTACACGAAGGCCATCAGTATATCTTGCTGCAAACTAGCTCTTCACTGACAGCGATGG
>JAESUV010000031.1 GCA_016762975.1 Gammaproteobacteria bacterium
CGTGTGGCGTTCCAAAGTTTGTTGGCGAAGTTTCGGCCGTGGTCGAATTTCTCGCTGGTGTTACGTGCAAGCGGTATACCATCACTTGGCTTCGCCTGACCCGTCGCCAACCCGAAGCTGGACACCATCTGCTTACCTTTAGCGAACGGCGAATCCTGCACCGGGGCCGCGACCTTGGATTGGTGCGCGCCGGTGATGACGAACTTAGGCGTAAAGGTCTTCTGGGTGTGCGGACAAACCATATCCACCGGCATCCGCACGTCCTGCGTCTGCGTCGTCATGCTGGTCAACTGAAAACAGAATTAATCCCTAGCTTGCGCGGCGGCCTTCTTGCTCGCCTTCTTTGCCTTCGCCGCATCGCTGCGTAAATTGTCAAGACGCCTCAAATAAATCTCGTCTACATCGCCGGTAACATACTCGCCATTGAACACCGAGCACTCGTATTCCTTAATATCAGGATTACCTTCCAGAGCTGTAGAGATCAAGTCTTCCAGATCCTGATAGATTAGCCAATCTGCCCCGATAGCCTCTTCGATTTCTTTTTCTGTCTTGCCCGAGGCGATAAGTTCATCCGCTGACGGCATGTCGATGCCATAGACATTGGGATAACGAATAGCTGGTGCTGCAGAGGCGAAATATACTTTTGCAGCACCGGCATCGCGCGCCATCTGAATGATTTGCTTACAGGTGGTACCGCGAACGATCGAGTCATCGACTAGCAATACGTTCTTGCCCTTGAATTCGAGGCCGATGGCGTTCAATTTCTGACGCACGCTTTTTTTACGTTGACTCTGCCCCGGCATGATAAACGTACGACCGATATAGCGATTCTTGACGAAGCCTTCACGAAACTTCAAGCCAAGGCGGTTTGCCAATTCCAATGCCGCTGTCCTAGCCGTGTCGGGCACTGGAATTATCACGTCGATGTCGTGCGCCGGTCGAATTCGTTCGATCTTGTCCGCGAGACGGTCGCCCATACGCATGCGGGCCTTATAGACCGAAATACCGTCCATCAATGAATCCGGACGCGCAAAGTAGACGTGTTCAAATATGCACGGCGTATGCACACCCGGCTCGGTACATACTTGAGCATGCAGCTCTCCATTGATGTCTATATAAACTGCCTCGCCAGGAGCAACATCTCGCTCGAGAGTAAAACCCTGTGAATCGAGAGCAACACTTTCTGAGGCGATCATGTACTCTTTCTTACCCTTCGAAGACACTCTGCTTCCAAATACCAATGGACGTATTCCATTTTTATCTCTGAAGCCAACAATGCCATAGCCAGACAGCATAACAACGGCTGCAAAACCGCCGCGACAACGATTGTGGACGCCGGCTACTGCAGCAAACACATCTTCGGCTAGTGGCTTCATCTTATTGCGGCGCTGCAATTCGTGAGCGAATATATTCAGCAATACTTCCGAATCAGAATCGGTGTTGATGTGGCGAAGGTCTTCCTTAAAAAGGTCGCGACTGAGTTCTTTGCTATTAGTTAGGTTGCCGTTGTGTGCGAGGCACAGACCATAGGGTGAATTCACATAGAACGGCTGCGCGAGTGCGGGACTGGAGCCGCCGGCGGTGGGATAGCGCACATGGCCGATGCCCATATTGCCCGTCAGCCTACGCATATGCCTGGTGCGGAACACATCCTTAACCAAACCATTGTCTTTACGAAGGTTTAGCTTGCCGTCATCGCTAGTCATGATGCCTGCCGCATCCTGACCTCGGTGTTGCAGAACGGTTAATGCGTCATAGAGACAGACACCTGCACCTTTACTAACAACCACACCTACCAATCCACACATAGTATGCTCCGCGATTAACTTCCTTTAAGGCGTCGGGCTGACGCCATTCATATCCCCGATGAAAACCTGTGACATCTCAATCAAGTCCATTCCGTAAGGGATCAACTGCGACTCCTGCCACAGCTGAGTTTCAGAAACGAACATGCTTGTGACAAACAGTATCACCAGCACGATTATCACACCTCTAGCCACGCCAAAACCGGCACCTAGAAGACGGTCGGCGAACTTCAATCCGGTAACGTTCAGCAATTTCGACATAAGGAAATTCAGAAACGTTCCTAACATCATTACAATGACAAACAGTATGGCAAATGCAGTCACGTAGCGAATGCCGTCGTTCTCTATCATGCCCGTCAGCAATCCGGCGAGGGGTTCACTGTATACTCTGGAGACCAGCAAAGCGGCGATCCAGGTYAACAATGAAAGTACTTCCTTGATCAGTCCCCGCCACAGACCAAATGCAGACGAGAGCACSGTGATTATCAGAATGAYTATATCGACTTGATTGAATGCCATTTGCTAATCARTAATCCACTAGAGGCGCTCTAATTCRTAACGAACCACCAGGCCTGCCAAACTAAATTCCTCTTGCAGCTTCTGCTGATATTCGTTTACTWGACYCCGGTCCAGCCAMGGACCAACGAATACTCCAGTAAGRGCTCCCTGATCGCTACGCATTGSTCGGCTATAAGCCTTATAGCCTGCATCCTGCAATCTCGTTACYAGCTTGCTAGCATTYTCGCTATCCGAAAAAGATCCGAGGCGAACRACCCAACCCTGYGGTAAGCCAGCATCGCTAAGCTGCGGCACTTCGCGGTTAAARATGGCTGCWGATTCGGTGATGCCGASATCGCTAAGAGGCTCCTCGGTAGCGCTAGCTACGACAGGCACCTCGACAAGTTCAATAGCGTCTTCTATGAGTGACACCGTTGTGACAACTTCCGGCTCAACGACTTCGACATTGCCTACGATAACCGGTCGCGACTGAATAGGCTCAGGAAGGATGGAAATAATAGGGGTTTCTGGAATACGGCTGCTAACGGGCGCTTGATAACTGCCCTCTCCATCAAAAATGATAGGCAAAAATATTAGGGCTAGAGCGAGTAGCACGACAGTACCGACAATTCGTTGTTTGGCGCCCTGGTTCAAGCCGTGTACCTCAAGATTAATAAGATCGCTTGTTTCCGCTAAAACAAGCTCTTCAAGCCGGCTCAGTGAGCCCATGAACTGCAGCAACGGTAAAAAACGAGCCCGTCACGAGGATAGAGTCCTCAGTATCGGTTTGGTCGCAGGCGGCCCTATAAGCTGACTCGACGCTGTCGAATTGCAAAATACGCCCTTGATCGAGCGGAATTCCCACGCCTTTCATGGCTTGTGCCACTTCACACGCGGCCATACTACGGGCGTCATCAACCTGCGCAATATACCAGATGTCTACGCAGTATTCTAAGGCTGTGATCATTCCGGCTACATCTTTATCTGCCATTACCGCCAGCACCACAGCGATACGACCAACCCCTTGATTATGGGCCTTGTAGCGCTGCAATCGAATCGCGAGTTGTTGCATGGCATCTGGATTATGCGCCACATCGAAGATTACTGACCTGCTAGTGTTCAGATCCCTGCGCTTCTCGAAACGACCCGTGAGTCCAAGCCCACCGAGCGCAGCCGCGACCGGTTCAATCTCAAGGTTTAAGGGCAATAGATTAAGCGCCTGCAAGCTGGCAGCAACATTACTCAACAGGAGGTTCGGCACGGGCAAATCAGGCCAGTTTACAGGCTCCCCCTCTCTTCCTCGCCCACTCCATCGCCAAGTAGCATTCGCTGCATCCTCCGTAATCTGAAAGTCACGACCGTTTACGAGCAAAAGTGAGTCGAGATCCTTTGCTTTATGGATAATTGCGTTGGGCGGGTGTTCACCGCCAAATACGGTAGGAGTATTGGACCTCATAATACCCGCCTTCTCGGCGGCAATGGACTCGATGTCGTTACCTAGCCAATCCGTGTGATCAAACCCTATGCTACTGATCAGCGCGACATCCGCATCGACGATGTTCACGGAGTCTAGACGACCACCGAGACCGACCTCCAACAGAGCAACGTCGACATTGTTGTTGCTGAACAGGTAAAGACCCGCCAGTGTAGCGAATTCGAAATAACTCAAGGTTTCCTTGTTTCTCGCCTCATCGATCGCCCCGAATGCGGCAATCAGAGACTCATCGGAGACGTTGTTAGCATYGATGCGTATACGTTCATTGAAGACATGAATATGTGGCGAGGTRTAGCAGCCYGTYTTGAATCCGGCCTGCTGGAGGATTGCTTCCATCGTCGCCACACAGGAGCCTTTGCCATTTGTACCAGCAACGGTAACGACTAGCGGTGCAGGCTTGCCCAAGCCCAGACTGGCAGCAACTCTTTGAGTACGAGAAAGGCCAAGTTCGATCTCACGTGGATGCACGCTAGAAATATACTGCAACCAGTTCTCGAGAGAACTACCAATAGCGGGCATTGCTTAAGCTCTTTAGATTAAGAGGCGGTATGTTTGTAATAAAGGAGTTTTTCAAGTATCGACGCGATCTTGCCACGCAAATTCTTGCGATGAACGATCATGTCGATGGCTCCATGCTCAAGCAAAAATTCGCTACGCTGAAAGCCTTCGGGCAGCTTCACTCGCACCGTCTGCCGAATAACATCTGGGCCAGTAAAGCCTACTAGCGCATTGGGTTCGGCAATATTCACATCACCGAGCATTGCTAGACTTGCCGATACACCGCCATAGACCGGATCGACGAGAACCGAAATATAGGGCAGGGAATTTCGCTTCARTTTTGCCAATGCTGCWGACGTTTTTGGCATCTGCATTAGCGAGATAAGTGCTTCCTGCATACGTGCGCCRCCACTGGTTGAAAARCACACGAGAGGAAGCCCTTCTTCTATRCAAGTATTGACTGCCTGMGTGAATTTTTCGCCAACCACCGCGCCCATCGARCCACCGATAAARCTRAACTCGAATGCRGCTACGATWACCGGGATATCGMYGACCTTTCCTTTGATAACGATAAGAGCGTCTTTTTCGCCCGTACTCTTCTGTGCCGCMSTGATCCTGTCTTTGTATTTCTTTCGATCCTTGAATTTCAGCAGATCAACCGGTGCCATATCGACGTTCAGTTCCACCTGATCACCGGCATCCAGAAACAACTCAACCCGGCGCCTCGCGGTGATACGCAGGTGGTGCTCACATTTGGGGCAAACATCGTAGTTTTCGCTGAGCGACTTCTTGTAGAGCATCGCATCGCAACGTGGACATTTCTTCCAAGTACCCTCAGGCACAGCCGACTTTTTTGCGTCCTTTGTCGCGCTCGCTATCGAGGGTAAAATTTTATCAATCCAGCTCATTCTTCAATCCGTCTAGGCAGTCAGGTAAGGATATTACACTAGTTTGTCTAAGGCTTCTCTAGCTTCAGAGATCACCTTTACGGTGTCGCTCAGCAACTGTTTATCATGGTCTACTTGATCGGCCAGTAGAGCAATTTTCTCAACTAGGGCGCTGCCTATAATGACCCCGTCCGCCAACTTACCCATGGCAGCGGCACTCTGCGCATCCTTAATACCAAAACCGATAACAATCGGTAATTGAGTACGCTCACGCAGCATGTTTATGTTTGCAGTCACCGATGCAAAGTCCGTTAATGCCGCACCCGTAACGCCCTTCAATGACACATAGTAGAGATAGCCGCTACAGTGCTCGGTAATGCTCGCCACACGTTCTTCTCGCGTCGTTGGCGCTACTAGGAATATTGTGTCTACCTCGGCGGCGCGCATCGCTGCATTTAATTCACCGGCTTCCATAGGTGGCAGATCGACTGTCAATACACCATCAACGCCAGAGGCACTAGCGGCTTCGGCAAAGATTTTATAGCCCATGGCCTCGATCGGGTTCAGGTAACCCATTAGCACAATGCCAGTATCAGCATCGCTCTCTCTAAAGCGCGCCACCAACTTCAGCACCTGACGCAGAGTAGTTCCCTTAGCTAGGGAACGCTCGACGCCACGCTGAATAATAGGCCCGTCCGCCGAGGGATCACTAAACGGTATACCGAGTTCGATAATATCTGCGCCCTGTTCAACCAACTTGTGCATTAACGCTTCCGTTGTTTCTAGATTCGGATCACCTGCAACCAGATAGGGAATTAAAAGCTTCCTATTTGCTGCTGCCGCCTTCTCCGCTATTTGTTCTATTCTACTCATGCCTTTCCTGGAAACCTTTTAGTACAGAGTGTATTAGTTGTGCTTGTCAAAACTTATCGCACGAAGAAACCGAATTCAGGCTCTAAAGCTCGATACCTTCGATCTTCGCTACTGTCTCGATGTCTTTGTCACCGCGCCCCGACAGGTTGATAATAATATTTTTGTCTCGTGGCAGCGTTGCAGCAAGCTTCATTGCGTAGGCCACCGCGTGGCTAGACTCTAGTGCTGGAATAATGCCTTCGAGTCGTGTGAGCTGATGAAATGCCCGCAATGCCTCGTCGTCGGTTGCATCCACATAGTTGACTCTTTTCATGTCCTTCAACCACGAATGCTCAGGCCCAACTCCCGGATAATCTAAACCGGCAGAGATCGAATGCGTTTCTAGAATCTGACCTGCCTCATCTGACATTAGGTAGGTTCTATTGCCATGCAATACGCCCGGTGAACATCCTGAACTCAAAGGGGCCGCATGCTCGCCAGTGGCTAAGCCATGACCGCCTGCCTCAACGCCATACATCGCGACGGACTGATCTTTAAGAAATGGATGAAATAAGCCGATGGCGTTAGAACCACCACCCACACATGCAACTAAGGCATCAGGTAGTTTGCCTATCTGCTCGAACGATTGCTCTCGCGCCTCTCGCCCGATAACACATTGAAAATCTCGCACCATTTTGGGATAGGGATGCGGGCCTGCAACGGTGCCGATAATATAATAAGTATTATCCACATTTGTGGCCCAGTCGCGCAGGGCTTCGTTCATTGCGTCTTTTAACGTTCGCGAACCCGACTCAACAGGTATCACATTGGCACCCAATAGCTTCATCCGGTATACATTCGGCGCCTGCCTAACAATGTCTTCGGCACCCATGTAGACATGACATTCCAAGCCCAATTTGGCCGCAACAGTAGCACTAGCAACACCGTGCTGCCCGGCCCCTGTCTCCGCGATGATGCGCGTCTTGCCCATGTGCTTAGCTAGGAGTGCCTGGCCAATGGTATTGTTAATCTTGTGTGCGCCGGTGTGGTTCAAGTCTTCACGCTTCAGATAGATCTTCGCGCCACCCGCAGATTCAGTCAGACGCTCCGCAAAATACAGAGGTGAAGGCCGACCTACGTAATGTTTTAGTTCGGCGTCATACTCGGCCCAAAAACTTTTATCTGCCGATAACCGCGCATACACTTCCGCCAGCTCTTCAACCGCCGCGATCAGCGTTTCCCCAACGAATATACCTCCATAGGGGCCAAAATGGCCTGACGCATCAGGCCCATCAAATACAGTTGGATCAACTGCAGCAGTAGACTCTTCAAACTTAGCCACTTGCTCTTACTCCTTCGATAAATAATTGCATCAATTTTATGTCTTTAATTCCTTTGCTCGCCTCGACGCCGCTACTGACATCGACACCGAAAGGATGAACGGTCTCAATTGCTTCTCTTACATTGGCTGGAGCCAGCCCGCCTGCGAGAACTAGGCGTGCCTGCTGCTGCTCGGTTAGCTCGCCAACCTTGTCCCAATCGAAAGTCTTACCAGTCCCGCCAGGCATTATCGGATCATAGCTATCTAGCAGAATGTATTGCGCGGCGCCGTAAGACGCTAGCGCCGATTTCAAATCGCTGTCCGCGCTGACTGCTATTGCCTTCATATAGGGTCTATTAAATTGTTCACAAAATTCAGCAGTCTCAACACCGTGAAACTGCAGCAAGTCAATAGCCTTTGTGGCCAGCACTTGCCTTACTAGATCAGCTTCAGGATTGACAAACAATGCCACCACAGTAACCCGCTTCGGAACCTTGGCCACTATATCCGCCAGATCGGCTACCGCTACTGCCCGCGGGCTTTTCGCATACAGCACAACGCCAATAGCGTTCGCCCCAAGGTCGGCCGCCGCCAAGGCGTCCTGCGCCCGTGTAATACCGCAAATTTTAATCCAAGTTTTCTGCACGATGAGTCTAGGGGCTAGTGAAAGAAGCGCATTCTAGCAAAACAACAGATTCCAGACTATTATTCCAGACTAATAGAGGGGAGCAAATACTTACTCTACGACGTGACTGGCATTTCAGCTTGCCAACAGCAGGTCTGGCAGCGAGATCTCGCTAGGCAAGTCGCAACTTTTTGGATATTCAACGCCAACCAGATACAGGCCGTCCGGCAGAGCCGTAGGAGCTGCACGTGCCCTGTCTTGTAGCGACAATAACTCGGCAATCCAGGCTGGGTCTTTGCGGCCTAAGCCAACTTGTAGCAAGGATCCCATCATATTACGTACCATGTGTTGAAGGAATGCATTCGCCTTAACATCGAAGATGAGAAAGCCTCCTCTACGGTACATATTTGCATGCATAACATTGCGCATCGCCGTCTTCGATTGACAGCTAGCAGCGCGAAAGGAGGTAAAATCTTGCTCACCAAGAAAGTGTTGCGCCGCCGCATGCATCGAGACTTCATCTAACTCACGGCGTAAGTAACTCGCCCTGCCATGCAACATTGCAGATTGTGTATCGCGTCGGTATATCAGGTAGAAATAGCGTCTGGACAATGCGCTAAAGCGCGCATGAAAATCACCTTGCTGGACCCGCGACCACACTATCCGAATAGATCTTGGCAGCATGCTATTTACGCCTTGCGTCCAAGCTTTTTCGCCCCTATCGATTTCAGCATCAAAGTGTACTACTTGGCACGTAGCGTGGACGCCGGCATCTGTCCTGCCGGCACAACTCACCACTACATCTCTATCCGCAACTTTACTTAACGCGGTTTCAACATACTGCTGGACAGTTTCTTGCTGTGGGAATTTTTGTTTCTGCCAACCGGAATACGCAGTGCCATCGTACTCGATACCTAACGCTATGCGGTGATTGTTAGCAGCAGTTTGTTCGGAGGTTGACACGGATCAGGTCGACTCAATATTGTGCGCGCAAGTACAAGACAACTAGCCTGATTTACCGTCAAGTTTGCCGAGTAACTTGCTAGCTTCTTCAACTTGTTCGCTAGAGCCTTCCTTGATGACTTCCTGCAGAATTTCCTTAGCTCCCACCATATCGCCCATTTTTTGATAGGCATAGGCGAGCTCTAACTTAGTCGCGGCTTCCTCATCAGCGGACAGCATGTCGACTTCTTCTATGTCATCGATAGACTCTATCTCAACTTCGTCATCAGTTAAAAACTCGAGATCGTCGTCGCTAATCGAATCATCATCAGACGTATCACTGCCCGTGATGCTCTCCTGCGACTCCTCATCGGTGTCGATGTCAAACTCGATCTCATCAATAGCTGTCTCGACGGTTTCTACTTGACCCGTTTTTATATCCAAGTCCAGGAAATCGTCATCTGCATCAGAATCATTTGTCGCCAATGTTTCCTTAGCGGGTTCGACTTCGAACTCATCTAGATCGAAATCAAAATCATCACCCTCGTCTTCAGTAGTAGAGGACACTTTCGTATCTGGCGTCTCGAGAACAGTATCACCAGCATCGTCATCTAGATCAAAATCAAACGTCTCGACCTCTTCGTTTCTTGCTGGTTTTTGCGATTCGGCACCGTCGTCAACATCGTCCGTATCGAAGGAGAATTCAACCGCGTTTGAATCTTCTTCTGAGTCAGCCTCCTCTTCCTTCGCCTGCGCTGTTTCCGTGATGCTTGCTGCGGCGGTTGGATCGAACGAGAAGGTTTCTAAATCCACCTCTTCATCTTCGCTAGCAACCGCTTCGGCGGACACTTCATTGACGGCATCTGCATCGAACTCCAGGGTATCGATATCGAGATCTTCGGGATCGCTAGCCTTACTCTCTACCAAATCCGAATCGTCTTCTAAATCAAACTCGAATGATTCAACTTCTTCTGCCGCATCTTCGTCGAGGTTAAGCTCGCCTGCATTGCTTGTACTGGCATCATCACTGCCAAGATCGAACATCATATCCACGTCTTCAGATTCAACAGAAACTTCTTCAATTTCTGCTGCAGCTGCAGACTCATCTTTAGCTTCTTCGGCTTCAGAATCAGTTGCGTCGTCGTCATAGTCGAATGTGTCCAGATCAATACCCAGATCATCTAGGAAAGATTTCGTTTCCGACTCTCGATTTGCCGCCTCTTCTGCCTTAGCGGCTTCATCGACCTCGCGCTGCTCAATTTCTTCCGCTTCTAACAAGCTTTCAACTTCAGAAATCTTCGCCCTAACGTCTTCGCTATCACCCTGCTCTTGAAGCGAGGTCTTTAGCATGCTTAATGCACGACGATATTGCTGTTCGCCTACTAACTGTTCGACAATTGTAAGTACGTCTAATTGTGGCGCTTCTTCAACCTCATCAACTTCATTTGCACTCTCGGCTTCTTCAGAAACACCAATGATGTCATCGAGCTCATCATCTAAGTCAGCAGGATCGTAGTCTTGGAATTCTGCGGCAGCTTCATCTTTCTCTGAATCTTTAAGGCTGGCTTCTTCGGCGTCAGAACCGAATTCCTGCCCTGCTATTTCGTCAATGTCGTGCGCGTCAATCTTCGCCGCGCGATTTCTACGCAGCATCAATACGACCAGTAGCAAAATGACCAGAACAATACCGAAGAGTATGAATATGCTGTTGCCCGTCAGTATGCGCATTAGGTCATCAAACAAGCTGGTAGGCGAATCTACCGGCTGAGCAGCTTCAGCCTCGGCGGCTGCTTGAATCGACTGTTGCTCTGCTAGTAGCTGCGCATCAGCAGCGGCTGCGGAAAGCGACTCTTGCAATTGTGCTAGTTGCATATCTTGCAGGCGAATAATCTCTTGTGCAGCAACGATCTGCGATTCGAGATCGACCATGCGGGAATCTAATTCTTCGCGCTCTATTGCTGCGCGATCGGCTTCTTCCTGACGCTGCGCTAGCTGCGCTTCTAACTCAGATATACGCTGATCGAGCGCTTCGTTCTCGGCATCGGCTAATTGTGCGGCGCCACTGCTCGCATCAATAGCATCCTCTGAACTCACTACACTCAGCTGCCCCTGCGGCTGAGCATCTTGATCTGGCTCTGCAACCGACGGCGCTGCCAACGGCTGGACATCAACTTCAGCGAATTCTTGATTCTGCCGCGTCACTTCGTCAACCGCATCGAGAGGATCGATCGACTGTATCTCAGCTAACGTCGGAACACGCAAAACCTGACCACTGCGCAATCTATTAATATTCCCATCGGCGAAGGCTTCAGGATTCAACTCCTGCAGCGCCAACATGGTTTGCTGCATAGACACATTGGTGCTGGGTCTAACTTGTTGAGCAATGTCAGAAAGTGTGTCGTTGACATCTGTCTCGATAGTTTCTGGCTCGATAACTTCTGGCTCAGGCTCTACAAGATCTGCCGCTGCTTCGATGACGTCTGGCTCAGCCTGCGCGACTTCTTCGACGGGCTCCTCTTCAACATCAACAGGCTCTTCTTCAACAACCTGCTCTTCTACTGCTTGTTCTTCTACGGCCTGCTCTTCTACTGCCTCGTCTAGAGCAACCACTGGCTCCGGCTGTGCTACGGGTTCTTCTGTCTCTGATTGAGTCGGCTCTACTACCTCCGCAACACCCTCCGCATCCGCGACATTTTCCTCGACATCTGGCTCTGGCTCTGGCGATAAGATTTCGGGCTGAAGGTTTGCAGCAGAATTTGTTGAACTCGGTGCAGACACAGCAGGTACCGACGACGACTCAACAAATGGCTCTGCATCTGCCGATTGGGCGCTTGTAGGTGGCTGTAAAATTGGGCTTATCGGCTGTCTAATCTCAGAAGTCGATTGCTGACCGTCAAACACCGGCAGATCCAATAGGATCGTGTGCTCGCTAAGCAGTCGGCCGTTAGGCCAACGTGTATCTATGATGAAACTTAAATAGGGCTCGCGAACAATTTGCAAGGAAGTAAGAATTACTACGTTGCCCTGCCCCGAGGACTCTACGCTGAATCGGATATTAGAAAGGAAGCTGGCGCGCTCGATGTTGAAGCGCTCAAAGTCAGCGCCAGATGCAATAGAAACGCGAACATCTTGCAACCGGGTATCGCCCAGCTGCAGCAGCTCTATCCGCAGTCGCAGCGGCTGGTTGAGCGAGGACTCGACAGTGACAGTACCTAACCCTAAGGCGTATAACTGTGTCGCCATACTGCAGAGCAGCATGGTCAGAATGACGACGATTTTACGTAGCATATTCCCTTTTTCTCTAAACAGGTCGCTGGCATTGCTAGAAAAGCAAGGCCAGCCCCTTTATAGCTCTCTAAGTCAGCATAAGCGGTAAGTGAACACTAATGTTTATAGTGCCAACGTATTAAGATTGTTTCTTCACTACTGCTTGCAAGTATTCATTATAAATAGCTTTTTATCAACTCTTCGGCTATCTGAACTGAGTTGAGAGCTGCTCCCTTTCGCACGTTATCGGAAACCACCCACAGGTTAATTCCATTGGGGATTGAGATATCCTGCCGAATTCTGCCCACAAAAACTGCGTCCTGGCCCGCAGAATCATGCACTGCCGTAGGGTATCCACCATCTTTTCGCTCATCGATCACTGTAACACCGGCCGCATTAGCCAATAAATCACGTACCTCCGCCTCGCTAATAGGCTTATGAGTCTCGACCTGTACCGCCTCGGAATGCCCGTAGAATACAGGTACGCGAACGCAGGTCGCACTAATTTGAATGCTGTCATCTGCGAAAATCTTCTGCGTCTCCCACACCATCTTCATCTCTTCCTTGGTATAGCCATTGTCCATGAAGACATCGATCTGCGGCAGCACATTGAACGCTATCTGCCGTGGRTATACCTTGCATTCAGCCTCGCGGCCATTCAAGAGCTCACCAGTCTGCTTCGCCARCTCCTYRACMGCACKGTTGCCAGAGCCGGAAACGGCTTGATAGGTAGCAACYGAGATGCGYTTGATACCAACCGCATCATGRATCGGCTTCAACGCCACCAGCATCTGAATCGTAGAACAATTRGGGTTCGCGATAATGTTGCGMTTMGTGTACTGCGCTATCGCYTCTGGATTTACCTCGGGTATMACTAGCGGAACATCGTCGTCATAGCGAAAATGGGAGGTGTTATCGATCACCACACAGCCCGCCTCGCCAGCCTTGGGGGCAAATTCGGCCGAAACACTGCCRCCCGCGGAAAACAGACCGATTTGGGCCTGACTGAAATCAAACTCGGCYAAATTAGTCACCATGAGTGGTTTGCCGTTGAACATAACCGTATTCCCGGCAGASCGYTCGCTCGCTAGGGCAAATATTTKATCCACTGGGAAATTGCGCTGCKCKAGGATACTCAGTAGAGYTTCCCCTACAGCGCCAGTGGCACCTACCACKGCTACATTGTAGTTTTTCATACATTTCTCTCTAATYTCTTGAAATAGTTGATRTTTTCGTACATACAYGGACAGCTAGCGAATACCACCGCYCAGATTAAGCGANTTWKCTCATCYGAGAGAAYCTAGGTCGTAGTCGCGYTGCTCGTCGTGAARTACCAAGGTGCAGATTTGCGCCAGYTTTTCTCGAAGCTAYGTATGGTATCTGCCTCCTCAAGRGTAAGCCCGATATCGTCCAAGCCATTGAGCAGGCAGTTCTTGCGGAATGCATCCACAGAGAATTCAATAGTGGAACCATCCGGCTTGAGAATAGTTTGCTGCTGCAAGTCCACTTCTAACTGGTAGCCCTCATTTGCTTCAACTTCAGCAAATAACGTTGCGATGGTGGCTTTATCAAGAACGATAGGTAGCAGGCCGTTTTTGAAGCAGTTGTTGAAGAAGATGTCGGCATAGCTTGGCGCTAAGATCGCGCGAAAGCCATAGTCCTCCAGCGCCCAGGGGGCATGCTCACGACTTGAACCACAGCCGAAGTTCTCCCTAGCCAGCAGAACTTTCGCGTCCTTATAACGCGGTTGATTAAGCACAAAGTCAGGATTTATCGGCCTGTGGCTATTATCTGTATCCGGCAGCCCCTTATCGAGATAGCGATGCTCATCAAATAGGTTTACACCAAAGCCAGTCCGTTTGATGGATTTAAGGAACTGCTTCGGGATGATGAAATCCGTATCTACGTTTGCACGATCCAGCGGCAGAACCACGCCTTTTTCAACTCTAAATTTGTTCATGTTTATCTCTTAACTATTTGTTTTATATAGTCTTAACTCAATTCTCTAACATCAACGAAGTGGCCTGCTATAGCAGCCGCCGCCGCCATTATTGGACTAACCAGGTGTGTGCGCCCGCCGAATCCCTGCCGTCCTTCGAAATTACGATTGGAGGTGGATGCGCAGTGCTTCCCCTCGCCTAACTGATCTGCATTCATGGCCAAACACATTGAACAGCCTGGCTCACGCCATTCCAGCCCTGCCTCGATAAATATCGTATCCAAGCCCTCAGCCTCAGCCTGCTTCTTAACCAAGCCCGAGCCTGGCACGACCATGGCTACCTCGACGCTGCTGGCGACTTTCTTCCCTTTTACTACACCTGCCGCCGCACGTAGGTCTTCGATGCGTGAATTAGTACATGAACCGATGAATATACAGTCCAGCTTGATGTCTGTGATTGCAGTTCCACCCTGTAAGCCCATGTATTTTAAGGCTTGCTGAATACTTTCACGCTTTGTCGTATCAGCTTCCTCTGCCGGGTTAGGAACCCGCCCAGTAATTGGAGCCACCATCTCTGGCGAAGTACCCCAAGTAACTTGTGGCTCGATGTCTGCCGCCTTTAATACGACGACCTCGTCGAATGTGGCATCGGCATCACTCACCAAGCCACGCCAGGATTCAACTGCTCGCTCCCATAACTCCCCGCTTGGCGCGAAGGGTCTGCCCTTGATGTAATCCAGCGTCTTCTCGTCAACAGCGATCAGACCCGCTCGAGCACCAGCCTCAATAGCCATGTTACAAACGGTCATACGCCCTTCAACAGATAGGGCCTGGATTGCTTCTCCACCGAATTCGATGGTAAATCCGGTGCCACCGGCAGTACCGATCTTGCCGATAATAGCCAGCACGATATCTTTCGCTGTGCATCCGGGATTTAACTGGCCATCTACACGAACCAGCATGTTCTTGGCTTTTTTCTGCATCAGGCACTGAGTGGCGAGAACGTGCTCCACCTCAGAGGTGCCAATACCGTGAGCTAAGGCGCCTAGAGCCCCGTGAGTAGAGGTATGCGAATCGCCACAGACAATGCTCATGCCGGGCAGCGTAGCGCCCTGTTCTGGACCAACAACATGCACGATGCCCTGACGGGCATCAGTCATCTTAAGCTCGAAGATGCCGAATTCAGCGCAGTTATCGTCAAGTGTACGAACCTGAATCCTGGAAACCGGGTCCTTAATACCATCTAAGCCCTGCTTTCGCTCCTCAGTAGTAGTGGGAATATTATGATCAGGTGTCGCGAAGTTCGCATCGGCTCGCCATGGTAGGCGTCCAGCGAGGCGCAGGCCTTCAAAAGCTTGCGGGGACGTCACTTCATGGATCAAATGACGATCGATATAAATCAAGGCTGTACCGTCTTCTCTTTCCGATACTAGATGGGCGTCCCATATCTTGTCGTACAGCGTTTTACTGCTCATTTCTCTCACCAATACTGACTTAACAGTTTCACTATTTTAAATTAATAAAGCTATTTAACCATTTGATATAAATGCATTTATACATGGAATAAATAAGTCAATCAGAAGAATTTTTTGCTCTAAATTCCTGTTCTTGTCGTCGTGCGAGCCATGCCGTTTTGGCCGCGATCTCGCAGCAAATGATCCATCAACACCAAGGCAAGCATAGCCTCGGCAATAGGCGTGGCGCGAATGCCGACGCAGGGATCATGGCGGCCCGTCGTTATCACCTCTTCGGCCTCACCCTTGATGTTAATCGACTTACCGGGCAGGCGAATGCTAGATGTAGGCTTCAAAGCAATACTGGCGACGATATCCTGGCCGCTCGATATACCACCGAGAACTCCTCCAGCATTATTGCCTTCGAAACCCTCTGGCGTAATCTCATCGCGGTGCTCACTGCCTTTTTGAGTTACAGACTCAAAACCGGCACCGATCTCGACACCCTTAACGGCATTAATGCTCATCAGCGCCTTAGCAATATCGGCATCTAAGCGGTCAAATATGGGCTCACCTAAGCCTACAGGCATGTTCGTGGCACAAACCGTAATCCTAGCCCCTATTGAATTGCCTTCTTTGCTCAGCGCAGCCATGTATTTTTCCATTTCGGCTACTTTCGAGGCATCTGGGCAGAAGAAAGGGTTGTTCTCTATCTCCTCGTAGTCCACGGAATCAATAGCAATCGGCCCTAGCTGACTGAGATAACCACGGATTTGAATGCCGCAGGTCTGCAGCAGGTATTTCTTGGCTATAGCACCCGCGGCTACACGCATTGCCGTTTCCCGCGCAGATGCCCGTCCACCGCCCCGATAGTCACGGATTCCATACTTCTCCCAGTAGGTGAAGTCAGCGTGAGCAGGGCGAAACTGGTCTTTAATTTTGCTGTAGTCCTTGGAACGCTGATCGGTGTTCTCGATCAATAGACCAATAGGCGTGCCGGTAGTCTTCCCCTCGAATACGCCCGATAGGATTTTCACCGTGTCGTCTTCTTTCCTTTGCGTAGTGAAGCGGTTCTGACCTGGCTTGCGACGATTCAGGTCACGCTGCATGTCAGCTTCGGTAAGCTCCATGCCGGGCGGGCAACCATCAACCACACAGCCGAGCGCGGGCCCGTGGCTTTCACCAAAGCTAGTTACTGTAAATAATTTGCCAAAACTGTTCCCTGACATTAGAGCACTCGGATTAAGAAATTAAATCTGGCGGATACTGAGACACAGCAGGGCCGAAAAACAGGCGATTGTACACTAAATAAACTGTTCTCTGTACTGCTGTAATTGCCTAGCTGTAAGGGCTAGCACCCCTTCGCCTCCTTGTTCGAACTCTAACCAGAGCAGAGGAACCTGCCTGAGGCGCTCAGACAGCTGGGGATGACTGTAACCAACCTCCATCACCAAAAGGCCCTCACTGGACAGGTAATCGACCGAATCGCGCAAAATTCTAAGAGGTATCTGCAAACCAGCATCGTCGCTGATAAGCCCCAGCGAAGGCTCACGGGTAAATTCAGCAGGCAAGGTGTCGTACTCCTCCACAGGCACATAAGGCGGATTCGCTACTATAAGATCGTACCGTAAATCGACAGCGTCAAACAGATCACTCTCCAGCGTCCTAACCCGGCTACCTAAGCCATGCAGTGCAATGTTTTTCTTCGCAAGCTCTAATGCATCTGCCGATATGTCTGCCAGATCAACCTCACAATTAGGCCACAGTAAAGCAATCGCGATACCGATGCTTCCCCCGCCCGTGCATAGATCTAAAATCTTGCCTGCTGGCTCATGCAACAGCGGCTCGAATTCTCCATTGATAAGCTCTGCTATTGGCGATCTCGGCACAAGCGCTCGTTCATCACTGAAAAACTCATGCCCAGCGAACCAGGCGCGCCCTACTAAGTAAGCCGTTGGCACGCGCTCTTCAATTCTGCGCTTTAAAGCAGCCTCGAGCATAGCCTCCTGCTCAGGCTTAAGCTCATTTTGTGCCGCCAGCTCATCTGCAAAATCAATTCCTAACAGACCATAGATGAGATAAAAGGCCTCATCCAGTGGGTTGTCAGTACCGTGGCCATAACACAGGTCCGCCGAGTCCAAACGAGCAACCATTTGCTGCATATATTCTGCAATTTTCAATTTATTCCTTCAGCTTGTTCCCCTCGAGCACGCAATTGTAGTCGATAGTGTGCAATTATAATCCAGCAAGCAATAAATGGCGTAGAGATTCATCAAGCAGCGAGTAATATGCTAATCTCTCGCCAATCTCGCACTGAAACTCAAGCCAAGATCAAGACCCGCGTTTCACGACTTGCAATAAGCCTGCGGCGGCAATCAGACTCCACAGAAGGGTGAACGACTATGGAACAAGCTTTTCTAGAAATCCTCAATAAAATTGGCGAGGACCCAACGCGTGCTGGGTTAGTTGATACACCTAAAAGAGCGGCAAAGGCCATGGAGTTTTTGACCCAGGGCTATTCGATGAATATCGACGAAGTCATCAACAACGCCCTATTTCCTTCCGAAACTGACGAGATGGTTATCGTGAAAAATATTGAGTTATACTCAATGTGCGAGCACCACATGCTTCCGTTTATTGGAAAGTGCCATGTGGCATATATCCCAAACGGAAAGGTCATTGGCCTTTCAAAGATAGCGAGGGTTGTTGATGTCTTCGCTAGACGCCTACAAATACAAGAAAACCTAACTAACGAGATCGCTAACTGCATCGTAGAGAAAACAAATGCAGCAGGTGCCGCCGTTATCATCGAGGCGCAACATATGTGCATGATGATGCGCGGAGTTCAGAAGCAAAATTCGGTAATGACCACGTCTTGCATGCTGGGTGCATTCAGGAACAGCCAGTCAACACGTGCTGAGTTTCTCTCTCTGGTCAAATAAAAGGGCCGCTTTACAAAAAAGGCTAGCGCAGCACTATCTCGATACGTTCTTCGCAGCTCCCCTCAATACAGCGAGGCGCCAATGGACCCACTCCAGCTGCCTCGATTCGCTCCGCATCAACACCTGCTGCTATCAAGGCCTGCCTAAGCGAGTTCGCTCTTATCAATGAGCGCCGCATCAATTCTTGCAGTGGCTGCCCATCTTGTTTCAAGTGCGCGACCACATAAATCGAAAGCGCCTGATCCGAGTTTAATGCTAAAACTAACGACGCCACATCGACTGGCACACTCAAGCGGTCGTTCGATTGAAAACTGTATGTAGGCAGAACTACACTTCCCTGTTCGCGCAGCCGCTGCAAAAAACTTAAGCCTGACACACTACTTCCTGCATCTGCGACCGGTGTCTCTGCTATCGCCGCTATTTGTTCTGAGTCCTGAGTGCCGCCCGGCTCGACTATCTCAAGATAGGCATAAATTTTTCTATTAACGCGAGTGATGATGTACAAGGAAAAATAGGGATCGCTCTCGCCCGCTGAGTTTGCGCGAAAAGCCAGAAAATGCTGATTACGCTCCGGGCCGTAGAGAATACGATTTCTAAATACATCGTTGGCCCAATAGTTACTACTACCGCACTCCCTGCCCTTGCAGGTATACAGCAGTTCATAATTCTTGCTCGTTAACTGCTCTTGATAGAACGCATAGACATCATCACCGGTAAACTCTTGCGATACTTCGTAGGTTATCTTTGTGACATCCCCCCTAAGTCTCTGAAAATCTTCCGGAATTACTTCTCCGCGAATCCTCTCCAATGCACCTAGGATGATTCGGTAGTTGATATCTCTCTGCAATTTTCGCTCAATAATTTCCGAGTCAGCGAATCCAGAAAGCAAACTATGATCACTAAAGCCTACAACGACATCATCGGATTGCGCGACACTCACTAAGGGAAAACCAAGCAATAGAATCACTAACGGCAGAAGTCGACTTACAAATTGACCTGATCCAAATATCATGACTTTCTTATCGCTCCTCATGGTTCTAAGCTGTAAACAATTTCACCGCATCCCGGAGCCACGACATCCATCGATACACAATATAACGCCGCGWTAGYAACAACGCGATGTGACTCCATAGTGCCATCCACCATCACCGACAGCAAATTKGACAGAAAAGGATTGTGACTGACAATCAAGAGATTCTGCACRTCGCAGCCCTCGATCAYGYCYAATGCRGCAGTGACATCGCCTCCCGGCTCTAGYCTGTCRTCGGTGGARAGGACGATATCGGGAAACARTCCCATCACCRCAGATGCCGTCTGTTGTGCCCTATTGTAAGGACTACACAGCACCTTATCCATTGCTGGRGAATGCTGCTTGAACTTCTCGGTAATCGAGMSCGCTTGYGCCARCCCCTCGRTAGTTAAGTCTCTTRCCGCATCAGTAGCGGCACTGCCTTGGGCYGCAGCATGACGTAACAAATAAACTAGCATCTCTTCATCCTGGACCTGTTTMGGRGTCGTTAGCASCGCCGCTAYCTGTCTCCGNTTTCNTCTACAATTTYTGGRGCTTTYTTYRYTRCTTTCTTTTTAGCGACCTTCTTTTTYTTAACKGCTTTAGRCTTARCAGYCGTTTTCTTGGCCRCMGCGGATTTCTTTTCAAYCGTRTTTKCAGCCGACGCCTTAGCCTCGYCTTTCGCYGYATCRYTSGYKTTCTTTCTCKGTTGCTTCTTCKCGCYCTTAGGAGSCGAATCCTCATCCAGRGARTTGTCCTTCACCTCAGGAAAATCGGAGAAAGGATACGGCTTCTCCTCAGWCAGGTAAGTTAGATAYTYCACGACCTGAGTAACATACAGYGCCAGTGTYGCGGAAAAATACCTAAGATTGGCGTTGTTCTGAGCMGTGATAAGCATRAACAGCGCTTGCGCGATACTYAAGACGATAATTARCGGCAGCAATATAAAATARGAGGCAACGGCAAAGGCGGCCATAAACAGCACTCGAATCCAGACCGATGACTGAACAATATTATCTATAACTTCATTTGCTTCCTTTGACATGAATACTCCCCTACTTATGTTTTAAAAANGCACGATCACCTCGATGCCTTTTGTGAAATTCGCTCTGCAAACCACTAATCCAGAATCTTATCTTCATTTGCCGCAAACTCGACATCCAGAGCCTGCTCACTCATCATCAATGATGAAATTATATTCTCAAGAGAATCATTTTCATAAATTATCTTGTACAAACCACTGGCCAGCGGCATGTAGACTCCAATTTCCTCGGCTTTCTCTTGCACCAGCTTAACTGTATTCACCCCTTCAGCYACCTGACCTAAYTCGGCYATCGCTTCTTCAAGAGGGRTSCCCTTGCCAAGGGMAAARCCAATYCTGTAATTYCGGCTCAACGGTGTCGAACAGGTGACRACCAGATCRCCCACGCCCGCCAARCCCAAGAACGTCATCGGGTCKGCACCTAGCTYCTTTCCGAATCTGGCCATCTCCGTTAAGGCGCGAGTCACCAACATGCTATTGGTGTTATGGCCCATACCAAGAGCAGCCGCTATGCCCGCGATAATTGCATAGATATTTTTAAGCGAGCCGCCCAATTCCACGCCGAACATGTCGTTGTTCGCATAGACTCGAAAATACTTAGACTTAAGCACGGTCTTCACCAATTCGCGCACTTGATCATCAGGACTCGCAATCACAGTGCCGGTGAGATCTTTCTTCGCGATCTCCGCTGCTAAATTCGGGCCACTCAACACCCCTACTTTGGCGCTAGGCGCTTCCTGGTTCAATATCTGGCTCATCATATCGAAGCTGCCCGACTCTATTCCCTTCGTCGTGCTGATCAACACAGTATCGTCAGAGATATGAGGCACCATGTCTCTGACAACTTGGCGAAAAAATGAGCTCGGCACAGCGACGAAGACGAGGCCGCTATCTTTTACTGCCGCCGCCATATCGTGAGTAGCTACAACTCTCTCATTGAGACGATAATTAGGTAGGTATTTCGAATTTTCGTGAGAGCTATTGAGCTTTTCTGCCTGCGATTCGCTGCGCATCCAAAAACTGACGTCATAGCCATTTTCTGCAGTAATGTTGGCTATAACCGTGCCAAAGCTACCACCGCCAATAACCGAAACCTTGCTTGTAGACATGAGTGCCCTTCGCTGTCTGCCGAACTGACAATGATAGTCTGATTGGCCCCCAATACCAAGGAGACCCAGCTAGAGAACAGGCTACATTCTTGCGAGCTTGACCTTCAGCGGCCAAGTTACTACGTGGGTTTTCTCAGGGTCCGTGCCCCATGCCTCTCGGAGATCTTCAATCACTAGCTGTAATGGGTCGCTTCCATTCTTTTTCCTATAGCGCTGCAGCGCCGACCACGAAGTAAAGTAGCCGCAAAGCTGCTGCAGATTCCACTCACAGGTCATAACAAAATCTCGCTCGAAGCTTGTCGCGAAAGGAAAGCTAACATCTCGATAGTAACGCTCTACTAGCCGACGCTCTGGTGGCCAATACTCACCCAATATTTCTCCGTATAGCTTCTCTACAACAGCATCAATTGACTCATTGATCTGATGTGCTGCATAACACCAAACGGCCAAAACACCCTCTGGCTTGAGGCAGGTTTTAGCCTTTTCAAAAAACACATCCGTATCGAACCAGTGCAGCGCTTGGGCAACAGTTATCAAATCGCAGGAGTTTTTATTCAGCAGTGGCTGCTCGGCAGTCATCTGCCGGTACTCGATATTCTCTCTCGGCTGAGCCTGCTTTATCTGTTCAGCACTGCCATCGGTAGCAATCACGCGCTTGAAGGTCTTGGCAAGCGACATCGCCGCTTGCCCATTTCCTGTCGCGCAGTCCCAAACCAAATCATGCTGCTGGCACTCGGAATACAGAAATTCGAATAGCTCATCGGGATAGCTGGGCCGAGCATCTGCATAGGCCTGCGCATGTCCGGAGAAGTGRTCTTTGAATGTCATKTTACCCCCYTAACCTTCTCCRTTTTCTCGGCTACCYCGSATGAGCTCGATTCTATTAGACTGATASAACACGAGCGCATCATAGATTTGATTAGCCACTGATTTAGGGGTAATCGATGCCCCTACAAATTGATCGTATTCGTTCTCTGGCGTAATCGTTTGCCAGCTTAGGCGCAAGATATCGCGCATACTATTCCCKGTAAACTCCCTCATCCAYTTCGAATTAATAACATCCACCACCCCGTAGAGTTGATCGGAAYTAATATCTTCGATTACMCGAGCGGCGCTAATGCGRCCAAACATGTCGACTGCGATTAGCAGRTCGATCTTACCGTTAAAYCCATCATCTGCAATCGCGGGCACCGCCACAGCCACTGCCTGACCATCCTTTCTCGCGATGTAGGCAAGTCGATCTCTATCTAAGTTTAATAGGTGAAGATTACTAAGCTTCGTATCCATTGCCGCAGCTGGAAGCAGATAGGTATCCAGCACTAGATCGTTGTCGAAGCTAACTGCTTCGAAAAATTGATAAAGGTTGCGCCGATCAAATTCTTTCCGCGCCTCCAACAAGCCATCACCCGCTACAAATTTGAGCACGACTAGCAGCACAAGAAAGACAGCCAGCACGGCAAACTGAGTGAAATTATTTTTAAGAAATTGAGACATGCTATTCACCACTACAAACAACACCTAGAGAAGGTACGATTCGCTTCTAGGGTTACCCTAAATGAGACTTAGATGAATGCAGAGGCCGTTGCAACGATCGACATGATTGGTGCGGGATAGACACCAAACAACAGCAACAAGAACAATAGAATTGCGAGCACGGCGTAGGAGCTTACACCCTCCACACCGCCAATTCGATAAGGCTGCGAATGTTTTTCTGGCATAAACATGCGATAGATGATTCGAAGGTAGTAGTAAAGACCTAGTCCACTGCCCAACACCAGTACGCCTAGCAACATCCAAAGCCCGGCCTCAACAGCACTTAGGAAAATATAGAATTTGCCTATAAATCCCACGGTGAGAGGAATACCTGCCAAAGAGAGTAGCATCGCGATGAAAGCCGTAGCTAGCAGGGGGTTGCGCCAAAAAAGACCCCGGTACTCCTTTATCGAATCGAACTCTTTTTCACTCGAAGAAATGACGGACGCCACCCCGAATGCACCTAACGACATGATCACATAGGCGATCAGGTAGAACGTGATTGCCTCCACAGCAATTGTGCCCGTGACATAGTGGCTGGCGATCAAGGCCAGCAGTAGATAACCCATGTGCGCGATGGATGAATAAGCCAGAATTCTCTTCAGATTGTCTTGCAACAGCGCAAGCAGATTGCCCGCTAACATGGACGCAGCTGCAATAAGAGTGAGGACCGTCACCATCGAATCGAAGCTCAAGGCCTCACTGATCGAGATGAAGCGTAGCAGCACAACGAACATCGCCGCCTTACCGACCGTTGCCAGGTACGCAGTAGCAGGTAGCGGAGCTCCTTCATAAACATCTGGCGTCCACATGTGAAACGGCGCTAGAGAAAGTTTGAATGCCATGCCAGAAACAATCATCAGCAACGCCACAATCGTATAACCATCTCCCAATCCTGCCGCAGGCAGATTGCTAACGCTGGCGAATGAAAGCGTCCCAGTCTGCGCATAGATTAGCGCCATACCGAACAAGATAAAAGCCGATGCCGCCGCTGAGAGGACCAGGTATTTAACCGACGCCTCCAACGGAAATTTCGCCGACTTCGCACTGTGCAAGGGATAGGCGATCATCCCATACAGAGACATGCTGAGCGTCTCGAGGCCCAACACCGTACTCACGAAATGATTGCTGCTCACCATCACGATAGCGCCGATGGTCGCGATCGTTAGCAGCAGAAAATATTCTTCCCGTTCATCATCCAGTTCGAAGAAATAGGGAAAGCTCAGAATCGCAAGCACCATGGCCGAAGCACAGACGACAACAGTAAATAGCAGACTGTACTGATCGATAATCAGCAGTGGAGTAACCTGCTGATTGGTCCAGTCCATCATTGACACAGCGACCAGCGTTGCCGCCAATAGGCCAGTAATCGTTATACAGCCGGTGGTGATGTAGCTACGACGTATACCGATCATTAGCATGACCACGACGGACGTAGCAGTGACGATTAGCAATGGCAGTAGTGGGAGTAAATCATTGAACGACGTAATCATAGTTCGCTGCCCTGTGCGAAGATAAGCTGCCCAGTTTCGTTAAGCAAATTCGTCAAGGTAGTAGACGACATATCCAAGAAGCTCTGTGGGTACATTCCCATCCAGATCAGACCAATCATCATCGCCCCAAAATAGAACATCTCTCGGCGGCTCAAATCAGTTAGATGCGTATCATCGAAATCTGAATTTCGATACGCTCCGTGAAAAATTTTCTGAATTACCCACAGCGAATACACCGACGCGAAGATGAGACCAAATGCAGCAGCAACCGTAAAAGCAATGCTCGCCTGAAACGCGCCTAACAAGACCAGGAATTCGCCAACGAAATTTCCGAGGCCAGGCATACCTAGAGCCGCAATCGAAAAGAACAAGGCGACGAAGGAGAGCCGTGGAACTTTCGCCCAAAATCCTCCCATATGATCCATGTCACGAGTATGAATTCGATGCTGTAAGCCACCCACTAACATGAACAATGCCGCAGCACTTAGGCCGTGTGCCAGCATCGTCATTACGGCACCCTGTAGTGCTTGTTCATTCCACGCATAGATCCCAAGCATAACAAAGCCCATGTGGCTAATGCTGGTGTAGGCGATCAGGCGTTTTATGTCGGTCTGCGCGAATGCCACTTTTGCACAGTAGAGAATACTGATGACAGCTAGCGTCATGGCGAATGGCGCAAACTGCATAGATGCTTCTGGAAATAGTGGCACGGCGAATCTTATTAAGCCGTAGGCGCCAGTCTTCAACAGCACGCCAGCTAAAATAACACTACCAGCAGTGGGTGCCTGTGAGTGGGCATCGGGCAGCCAAGAATGAAAAGGGAAACTTGGCAGCTTGGTGCTGAAGGCTACGAAAAATCCTAGCATTATCCACATTTCTAATGCACCGCTAGTATTTACCTTAAGCAGATCGAAGTAATCGAAACTGAACCAGCCAAACTGCACGTAGTGAAAATACGCTAACACCAGTATCGAAATCAGCATCAGCATTCCGCTGACCTGCGTGAAGATGAAGAACTTCATCGCGGCGTAGTTCTTGTTCTCATGCCCCCAGATCGCGATGATAAAATACATCGGAATCAACATGATTTCCCAGAAGAAGAAAAACAAGAAGAGATCGAGCGCCGTGAAGACACCGATAACGCCGGCTAGAGTCCAGAGCAGGTTAAAATAGAAAAACCCAGTTCGCTCGGTAATCTCGTCCCATGCCGAGGCAACGGCAATAATTCCTAGAAAGGCTGTTAGCACCATCATCAGGACGCTTAGCCCATCAGCCGCCAAGTGAAAGGAAATACCAAAACGTGGTATCCACTGCGCGTTGAGCTGAACGATCCAGCTAGAGCCATCGGGGTCTGCTCCTACTAGGACCATCATTACCAATAGATCGATCACTACAGCTGTCAGTGCAACTACTCTTGGAAACTTAGAGTCCAAACCTTCAGACAACCAGGCCAGCACACCCCCCAAAAACAAGATGCTTATGAGCACTATTAAAATCATAGCACCACTCCTAGGGTGATCAAGACCACCACACCACCGGCGATGCTAAGCGCATACCAATGTAACTGTCCGGTTTGCGTGCGCGCCAGCATAACGTGAGCGACCCGAGAGATTTCCACCAGCAATGCGTACACAGCATCGATTAGATCGTTCTTATTTGCCCTGGCTAGGAATACGAATGGCCTCACGAAGAGAAAGTTGTAAAGCGCATCCATTCCCCACCCGCTGAACCAGAATCGGTGTAATTGTGCCGCAAGCGGATTGGCCATAAGCTTTTCTACCGAGAACGTTTTCGACATAAAAAATAGATAACTAACCCCGATCCCTAGTAGCGGCACAGCGATCATGATCGCGTGCATCAAGCCACTGATATGGTGTTCTTCTGCATGCACCTCGCCATGGCTAAATACTGCGTCAACGGGGATCTGTATCCAGCCGCCAAACAACGCGAGTACCATTAAAATTATTAGTGGCGTCGCCATACTAAATCCTGCGACCTCCGTATCGCGGTGATGCTCCTTGCTCTCACCGAAGAACACGACGAACACAAGCCTAAAGCTGTAGATGCCGGTAAGAAAAGCGCCTAATACACCGCCTAGCCAGAGAATCATGCCAGGCCCCTCCATCTCCAAAGCAGCAATCAGAATCTCATCCTTGCTAAAATAGCCCGACGTGAAGGGGAAAGCCGCTAAAGCGAGGCTGCCTATCAKAAAKGAGGCGAAGGCKATTGGAAGCTGCTTGCGCTTGCCACCCATCTTAAAGATGTCATGCTCGTGATGCAGRCTGTGAATCACCGTGCCCGCAGCGAGGAACAGCAARGCCTTGAAGAACGCGTGGGTCATCAGATGAAAAACTGAGGCAGAGTAGGCACCAACACCTAAACCTAGGAACATATAGCCAATCTGACTRATMGTGGAATACGCCAGAATCCGTTTGATGTCATGTTGGTTCAGCGCAGTAAAGGCTGCCATCAAGGACGTGATCAACCCCACAAGTGCCACCGCCAACATGGCGGGAGGCGCGAGCAAAAACAATTCATGGGTTCGTGCAATAAGATACACACCAGCAGTCACCATGGTTGCGGCATGGATTAACGCGGAAATAGGTGTCGGGCCTTCCATGGAATCAGGCAGCCAGACATGCAGAGGTACTTGTGCTGACTTCGCCATGGCGCCAATAAATAACAAAATACAAATAAC
>JAESUV010000140.1 GCA_016762975.1 Gammaproteobacteria bacterium
GCCAACCACCATTAACAACACTGAAAGCTTCGCGTCGGTGGGCATTATTTTGCGTAATGGCGCGGAGTGGTTTTCATCTATGGGCATTGAGAATGCCGGCGGCATGAAAATATTTTCGGTCTCAGGCCATGTGGAGAACCCTGGTAATTTTGAAATTCCATTGGGTACTTCTTTTCAGGAGCTTCTGGGGCTCGCCGGGGGTGTCTGGAAAGGTCGGCAACTGAAGGCTGTTACCCCTGGTGGATCTTCCACTCCGGTATTACCCGCCGAGGTAATGAACCAGTTAAACATGGATTATGACGCCATCGCCAAGGCCGGTTCCATGCTGGGTTCCGGGGCGGTGGTGGTGATGGATGAAAGCGTCTGTATGGTGCATATGTTGCGGCGTATTTCGCGTTTTTATTTTGCCGAATCCTGCGGCCAATGTACCCCCTGCCGAGAAGGAACTGGTTGGCTTTACCGGGTGCTCGACCGCATGATCAACGGCGGTGGCCGGCCCGAAGATATTGACCTGCTCGATCGCATTGCCGGCAATATTGCTGGCAGTAAAAGCTGGCTATTGTAATGCAGGAGCCTCCTTTGTAACAGGGGATTCCAGCTTTCAAGTGAGGATGAAAGCGGCTTGGAATGGGCGATAGAGAGCATTTGTCCATTGGCTTGAATTCGATATTTTCTTTCAGTAGCGGCGCTATTGTGGTATAAAGCGGCGCGTTTTCGTGGTTGCTGTCTCTACTTCTCCTAGGAGTTTAGTGGGATTGGTGCTCTCGGAAGCTGAAATTAACATTAACTAACGTCGCACATACACCGTCACATGAGTTCTGGGTGCCTATCTGTAGCTGTATTTCAGATTGGTTGAGCCATGGGGTGTATGGAGGCCTAACCCAAACGACAGGAAACAACATGACTGTAAGTATGAAAGATATGCTCCGTGCAGGAGTACATTTCGGGCACCAGTGTCGCTATTGGAACCCAAAAATGGACCAATATATATTTGGTTCCAGAAACAAAATTCACATCATCAATCTTGAGCACACCGTACCTGCGCTTAATTCCGCACTCGAAGAAGTTAGCTATCTTGCTGAAAAGAAAAGAAAAATTCTTTTCGTTGGCACAAAGCGAGCGGCTGGGAAGATCATTAAGCAGGAAGCAGAGCGCGCAGGAATGCCGTATGTAAATCACCGCTGGTTAGGCGGTATGTTGACTAACTACAAGACTATTCGTGGCTCTATCAAGCGCCTTAAAGATCTTGAGCTGCAAGAGGCAGATGGCACGTTGAGCCGCCTGAGCAAGAAAGAAGCCCTTATGCGAACTCGTGCCAAGGAAAAACTTGAGCGGAGTATCGGTGGTATTAAGGATATGGGTGGCCTACCTGATGCGATATTCGTAGTTGATGTAGACCATGAGCGCATTGCGGTTACTGAAGCAAACAATCTGAAAATTCCAGTGATCGGAATCGTTGATACCAATAGCAACCCCGACGGCGTTACCACTGTAATCCCAGGTAACGATGATGCGATACGTGCAATTCAGTTGTATGTAGAAGCGATCGCCGATGCTTGTGTTGAAGGGCGTGAGAGAAATAATCCTGCGAGCAGCACTAGCGAATTTATCGAGATAGAAGATGATGCCGCTGTTGAAGCAACTGTAAAAACTGCGGAAACAGCAGCAGAAGCAGCACCGGAGGCCGTGGCCAAGGTTGAAGAGCAGCCAGCTGTAGCAGAGACTGCTGCGGAGCCCGAGCAAGCCAAAGAAGAAGCGCCGGCAGAAGTAGTAGCTGAAGCTGCGCCTGCTGCTGAAGAGAAGCCAAAGGAGGCGGTGAAGAAGGCTCCAGCTAAGAAGAAGGCAGCGGTTAAGAAGAAAGCCCCAGCCAAGGAAACGGCTGCAAAGGAAGACTCTTAGTAGAATTCGCTGCGTAACAGTAGAGTGATTAGAGTTGAATAAAGGGGGCGGATAGCCCCCTTTTTACAGGTGAWTTAGTAGAAGAGCGCGCTCTTCGAGATGATTAGAAAGAGGCATTAAGMGATGGGRAAWATTACTGCGGGCATGGTTAAAGAGTTACGTGAAAGAACCGGCTTGGGCATGATGGATTGCAAGAGGGCGTTGACAGAAGCCGATGGCGACATAGACAAGGCCATCGATGACTTGCGRAAGGGGAGTGGTATCAAGGCTGCCAAGAAGGCGAAYCGTATTGCTGCCGAAGGMGTCGTGCTGACTAAAATTGCTGAGGATGGTAACTACGGTGTCCTAATTGAGGTCAACTCAGAAACTGATTTCGCGGCTAGAGACGATAATTTCCTCGGTTTCGCACAGCAGGCGCTGGAACTTGCCTACTCAAACAGCGAAGCCGATGTTGCTAGTCTGCTTGACGCGGGTTTGGAAGATACGCGCTCTGCCTTGGTRCAAAAAATAGGTGARAATTGTAATTTGCGTCGTGTGGAGCGTTTGCAATTCACGGATGAGAATGCGGGCATTGTTGAGAGYTACGTRCACAGCAAYAATAGAATCGCAGTTCTRATCTCGGTTATCGGTGGTGATGAAGCRCTTGCTCGCGAYGTGGCCATGCATATAGCKGCTGTAAACCCAMTGGTTGTYAAYGCRGAAGATGTGCCTGCGGATGAAATAGCGAAAGAGACAGAGATCTATTCTGCRCAGGCGCGCGMAAGCGGCAAGCCGGAAGAAATCATTGMGAAAATGATCAGTGGTAGATTGCGAAAATTCGTYGCTGAAATAACCTTGTTGGAACAGCCTTTTGTTAAAGAYCCMGATRTTACTGTGGGYCAATTACTTAAGAAYGCCGATGCGAGTGTAGTTCAGTTCRCTCGCTTCGAAGTRGGCGAGGGAATCGAAAAAGAAGAAATCGACTTCGCCGATGAAGTTGCGGCTCAAGTTAAAGGCTCTTAGGAGCGTAATTACAGGGACAGCACTGAAAAATGCCAAATAAGGAACGCAAGTACAATCGTATTTTGTTAAAGCTAAGCGGTGAGGCACTCACCGGTGATGGCGATTTTGGCATAGACCCTAAAGTACTAGACCGAATGGCTGTAGAAATTGGCCAGCTGGTGGGTTTGGGAGTAGAGATAGGCCTGGTCATTGGTGGAGGCAATCTATTCCGCGGTGCTGCACTGCATGCCTCGGGCATGGAACGTGTAACTGGCGATCACATGGGTATGTTGGCTACGGTGATGAACGCGCTCGCGATGCGTGACGCACTTGAGCGGGCAAGCATTCCCACCCGTGTCATGTCGGCCATCCCCATGAGTGGTGTCGTCGAACACTATGACCGGCGTACGGCTATTCGACATCTAGATGCGGGCGATGTCGTTATATTCTCCGCAGGAACTGGGAATCCACTGTTCACTACGGATACTGCCGCTTGCCTACGTGGAATAGAGATCGATGCGGACCTAATCCTGAAAGCCACAAAGGTGGACGGTGTTTATTCTTCCGATCCTGAGTTAGATCCGAGTGCGGTTAAGTACGACAAACTCAGCTACGATGAAATAATCGAGAAGAAACTCGGTGTCATGGACTTGACGGCTATCTGTCTAAGCCGCGATCATAAGATGCCAATTAAGGTGTTTAACATGAACACCCCTGGTGCATTGTTGAACAATGTAATGGGCAAGCCCGACGGCACTCACATCGAGTAGTTGATAAGTTTGGCTTTACACTAGCAAAATGGATGAATTCTCCGCGCTTCGGGCGCGGAGCTAGGTTTTAAGACCGAGGAGTCAGATAATGATCGATGAAACACTAGCCGACGCAGACGAAAGGATGCAGAAGAGCATCGCTTCGTTAGCTGAAGCCTTTAAGAAGATTCGAACGGGAAGAGCGCATCCTGCTATTTTGGATAGCGTACAGGTCTCTTACTATGGCTCAGATACTCCCTTGAGCCAACTGGCTAATGTTACGGTGGAAGACGGTAGATCTCTGATTATCTCCCCTTGGGAAAAGCCGATGATTAGCGAGATCGAGAAAGCCATCATGAAATCGGATTTAGGGCTGAATCCATCGAACAACGGCGACACAATCCGTGTGCCTATGCCGCCTCTGACGGAAGAGACGCGGAAAGAATATACGAAGCAGGCCAAGGCCGAGGCAGAGAATGCGCGAATCGCGATTCGAAATATTCGTCGGGACGCGAATTCTGACTTTAAAGAGTTCGAAAAAGAAAAAGAAATTAGTGAAGACGAACAGCGCAGAGCCGAAGATAGGGTACAAAAGATTACCGACAAGCACATCGCGACTATTGAATCTTCATTCCAGGCTAAAGAAGCCGATCTGCTGTCCTTCTGAGACTGCGATTGCGTCGTCAGCTTACTCAATGCGGGCGTCAGGGATGTGGTAACTGTAAATGACACCTGCTAGTAAACCGGAATTGCCTCAGCATATTGCCATCGTTATGGATGGAAATAACCGCTGGGCAAAATCTCGTGACCTGCCTGCGAAATCTGGTCACCGCTTTGGCGCCGAAGTGGCGCGAGAGATTATTAATTCCTGTCTCGCCCGAGATATTAAATACCTCACCTTATTTGCCTTCAGTAGTGAGAACTGGCTGCGTCCGCGGCAAGAAGTACAGGGCTTAATGGCGCTCTTTCTTACCGTTCTCAAACGTAAAGAAATCAATCAATTACACAAGAGAAATGTGCGACTGCAATTCATTGGAAATCGCAATAGCTTTACGCAGAAATTGCAAAAAAATATGCGTGAGGTGGAAGAGTTAACGCGTAATAATACCGGCACGACTGTGATCGTCGCGGCAGACTACGGTGGGCGCTGGGATATTGCGAATGCAGTGACTGGTATAGTCGAGAAGGTGGCATCTGGAGAGTTGTCTGCGGACACAATCGACGTAGATCTAGTGGGTCAGTACATCAGTACCAGCGACTATCCGGATCCGGACCTTTGTATTCGCACCGGTGGTGAGAATCGCATTAGCAACTTCCTGCTCTGGCAGTTCGCCTACACCGAGCTCTATTTTACAGACTGTTACTGGCCAGATTTCGACGATGCGCAGTTCCAATTAGCGCTTGATGATTTTGCACAGCGTCAGCGTCGCTATGGCAGCCATGATGATCAGGGATATTAAGGGTGACTAGGGTGTTAAAACAACGAGTCATTACCGCTGTATTGCTCTTAGCGGCATTGGTTGCCGCTACGACTCAATTGCCTTCCTTTTACTTTTCGCTCTTCGTTGCAAGTGTGATTCTAATTGCTGCATGGGAATGGGCTGGGCTTGTCAGCGCGGATAGAGACATCGCGAAACTGCCCTACCTCGCTAGTATTGCGGCAATGTTGATTGGGTGTTTCTTCTTTTTGGGAATCGCCCCTGACGCGCAGAATATCGATGGGTTTCGAGCGAGTCTCGTGCTGATTTTGGGTCTACTTTTCTGGCTGCTATCCTTGTTTTTTTTGGCCGGGTATCCCGGGAACAGCAGTCTATGGAACGATGAGTCGAAAATCGCTTTAATGGGTGTGTTGGTGTTAATACCAACCTTCGTTGGTGTCGTATTTTTGAAGTATCTTCTGCCTTCGGGATTTTTGGTTCTAGCGTTAGTGATCTTGGTTGCCGCTGTCGATGTAGGAGCCTATTTCGCTGGAGTGAATTTTGGTTCAAGAAAGCTGGCCGCAAATTTGAGCCCGAAGAAATCTTGGGAGGGTGTCTGGGGCGGGGCGGCTGCCTGTTTGTTGGTGGCGGTTTTATTCGTCTGGCTAATGCACAACAATCTGCAGTCGCTGTCTGCATTACAGGTCGCTGTGCTGCTGGTATTGTCGGTGGGTGTCACGTTCTTTAGCGTAGTAGGTGACCTTATAGAGAGCATGCTCAAGCGCAATTGTGGCGTTAAGGACAGCGGCGCAATGCTACCTGGGCATGGCGGCGTACTGGACAGAGTGGATGGCCTGGTGGCTGCCACGCCTCTGTTTGTGCTTACGATGATGTTAGTCCTTGATGGCGAATTCCAGGTGAGCCTCTAAAGTGACGTCTAATAATCTTCAAATTAGCATTCTCGGTTCCACAGGCTCGGTTGGCGAAAGCACGCTGGCTGTTATCGATGAAAATCCTTCCTACAAAGTTTTTGCGCTTACCGCTCATCGAAACGCAAAATTGCTCTTTAAACAATGCGAGAAATACAGGCCGCAATTTGCCGTGCTGAGTAATGCGGCGGCCCCCGAATTTAACGCACTACTCAGTGGCAGCGATCTCGATACTAAGCTGCTGATTGGTGAGTCTGGGTTGATCGAGGTGGCGAGTAATCCGAATGTCGATATTGTGATGGCAGCAATAGTTGGCGCAGCTGGTCTTGAATCGACGCTCGCTGCTGCCTCAAATGGCAAACGCTTGTTACTTGCTAACAAGGAATCTCTGGTGATGACTGGAGACTTATTGAAGCAGCTGGCAAGGGAATCTGGCGCTGAAATTTTACCAATCGACAGCGAGCACAATGCAATCTATCARTGCTTACCGCAAWCGAAAAGYAGYGTACACACAGAGGCTAGAACTGGCGTTGAGAAGGTTGTATTGACRGCATCCGGTGGTCCGTTTYTGAACACACCGATAGAGCAACTYGAATCTGTTACGCCWGAACAGGCCTGYCGGCATCCGAAGTGGTCCATGGGTAGAAAGATATCCGTGGACTCCGCGACGATGATGAACAAGGGCTTGGAGTTTATAGAGGCTTGTTATCTCTTCGACCTAGAGCCGTCTCAGGTTGATGTGCTGATTCATCCGCAGAGTATTGTGCACTCTATGGTTCACTATTCAGATGGTTCGGTGTTGGCACAGATGGCCAASCCCGATATGCGCGTTCCTATTGCCTATGGATTGGCATGGCCGGAGCGAATTACATCAGGAGTTGCTCCGCTTGACCTGACGGCAGAGGAGCCTCTGCAATTTTTAAAGCCAGACCTTTCTAGATTTCCCTGCCTGCGGCTAGGTATCGAGGCGGCGGGCGAGCGTGGTACAGCGCCGGCGATTCTTAATGCCGCAAACGAGGTRGCGGTTGAAGCATTTTTAGGGGGGCAGATCGGCTTTACGGTAATACCCTTAGTAATAGAGGCCGTTAGGTCACAAATACCTTGTGAACTGGCGCCTAGTCTCGCTATTATTCAAGACATTGATCGACARGCAAGAAGACTATCTAAAGAATTGATATTAAAGGATTTCTGTCRTGGARCTAGTGCYTARACCTAGCGCYGYGGCGAAYAYTTATGATACTTGAARTTTTAATAAGCATTATWGCTCTCCTAGTTACCCTTGGCATACTRGTGACRGTCCACGAATTTGGTCATTTCTGGGTTGCYAGGCGCTGCGGCGTRAAGGTGCTTAGATTTTCCATYGGCTTCGGCAAGGCAGTTAAGACTTGGGTAGGTAAAGACGGCGTTGAATACGTTATCGCGCCAATTCCGYTGGGTGGCTACGTTAAGATGCTGGGCCAAGAAGACACYACCGTTGTCGATACAAGTGGCTTGAGCGCGAACCAACGGCAATATTCATTTGCCTGCAAGCCTCTRTGGCAGAAGGTGGCGATCGTGGCCGCAGGGCCTATCGCGAATTTTCTATTGGCCATATTTGTATTCTGGCTGATTAACATTTCCTACGGAATTTCCGGCATCGCGCCGGTGGTGAGCAACGTAATAGAAGGCTCAATTGCCGAGACGGCAGGGCTAAGAGCAGGTGATGAGATTCTTGCTGTCGATGGCGACGAGACTATCATCTGGCAGCAGGTCACTTTGCAGTTACTGGCGCGAATGGGTGAAACCGGCGAAATAACCTTAACAGTGAATCCTGCGGATTCCAGCCGAACTAGAGAGTTACAAGTTCCTATCAATGCCTGGATGGGAGCGGAGACAGCGCCAAACCCAGTTCGCAATCTCGGGATTATTCAATTTGAAATCCCTGCTGATATTGCTGGCATCGTGCCTGGCGGTGCTGCCGAGGCAGGGGATCTGCGCATCGATGACGAAATTATCTCTGTTAACGGCAGGTCAATACGTGGTTGGACGCATTGGGTAGAGGTTATCCGAGCAAGCCCGGAACTCACGCTTAATGTCGTGGTCCAACGTGGTGGACGCAGTACTGAGTTGCTGATAACGCCAGAAAGAGCGACGCTCGATGACGGCACTGTAATTGGCAGCATTGGCGCCTACGTCCAGGAAACAACGTTGGCAGAATTATTGCCTCCGGAGATGCATCGGCAGATAAATTACAATGTGTTATCGGCGATTCAGCCGGCAGTGATGGAGACATGGAATAAGTCGATCTTTGTCTTAGATTCTGTGAAGAAAATGGTCGTCGGGTTGATCTCGGTGAAAAATATAAATGGGCCAATAACTATTGCCCAAGTGGCTGGACAGACAGCAACGTATGGTCTCGATGTCTATCTCGGATTTCTGGCCCTACTGAGTATTTCATTAGGTGTGCTTAACTTGCTGCCGATACCAGTTCTTGATGGCGGACATCTATTGTATTACGCGATTGAAGCYGTTATTAGGAGRCCCGTGCCGGAGAGAATTCAGGCCTTTGGATTGCAACTGGGGTTGTTGTTGATATCGGGAATCATGGTYTTAGCTATGTACAAYGACGTTAACMGATTGTTGTAAAAAACARATAGAAGACATAAGTAGAAAATATAAGTAACTCGCCGCCAAGTAACACAATAAATTGAGAATGCAGCGCAAATGAAAAGACTACTTTTTTGTTTGTTGGTGGCTTTTGGAATTTCCAAGTCCCTCAACGCTCAGGATTTTGTAATAGCCGACATCATCGTCGATGGCTATCAACGAATTTCGCCYGGAATWATCTACAACCTATTRCCCGTAGGCATAGGTGATGAAGTTACCCCTAGTATCTCTGCGCAAATCATTCGAGARCTTTCGCAGTCTGAATATTTCGATGAGATYGAAGTGGCGCGCGAAGGCAATGTGCTTATTATTACGGTTTTGGAGAGRCCCTCGGTGGCCGAAATTACYATCGARGGAAATAGCGTTCTRGAGACTGAAGATATTMTCGAGAACATGGCGACGGCAGATATTGCCGAGGGCCAAATTTTCACTCGYGCTKCGYTAGAAGTAATCCGCCAAGGAATACAGGACGTGTACTCGTCTCGTGGCCGCTACGGTGCRGCAGTGGACATCGAGGTAGAAGAGCTRCCGAGGAAYCGTGTAAGTATYAKCCTGAAYATCAAYGAGGGCGAAGAATCACGTATACGTCACATCAATATTGTAGGCAACGAAGCTTTCTCCGAGGAAGACTTGCTCGGTCTGTTCGAGCTAGGCACCAAGTCTTGGTACATGTTGCTAAGCCGTAAGGATCGCTATTCGCGTGAACAGTTTTCCGGCGACCTAGAGCGCCTAGAATCTTTCTACCTCGATAACGGCTTCGTAGAATTTAATATCGATTCCACACCTATCTCTATTACGCCAGATCGCAAAGAAGTCTATATCACTATTAATCTGACCGAGGGTGACCTGTTTACTATTAACGAGGTTGATCTCGCYGGYGATTTAGTCGATGCAGAGGCTCTTTTGAGGGCYGCGGTATTCGTCCGTCCGGGGCAGATCTATTCGCAGGGRCTGGTCACGGGAACTGAAGAAATCATGGTGCAGTTTCTTGGCAACTTAGGYTATGCCTTTGCTGAAGCCACGGGTRTACCCGAGGTCAATGAGGATGATGAAACCGTCGATGTRACATTCTTCATTGAGCCGGGCAAGCGGACCTATGTAAATCGMATTAACTTCGCAGGCAATATCTCGACCGCCGATGATGTGCTACGWAGAGAAATGCGACAGYTGGAGTCTGCTCCGGCRTCAAGCCTTCAGATTGAGCAATCAAAAATTCGYCTGCARCGRCTCGGCTACTTCGAAACYGTCGAAGTAGATACGCTCGAGGTGGCAGGCACGGAAGATCAGATCGATGTYAACTATGACGTTCTGGAGCAAAATTTTGGCGCTATCAGCTTTCAGGTTGGCACCGGTGGCGGCGGTAATTTCTTYATCAGTTCTAGTTTGCAGGCGCAGAATTTCCTGGGCACCGGGAAGACCTTAGGCATTGGTATTAACAAGAGCCGTTTTCAAACTGGTCTAAATTTTCAGTATCAGGATCCGTATTTTACGCCCGACGGGGTGAGCAGGGGGTTTAATTTATTCGCTCAGAAGATCGAGTCGCCCTTCAACGTATCTGATTTCAATACTTCTTCCTTCGGGGGTTCCTTGAGTTTCAGTTATCCGCTGAGTGAGATCTCATTGTTGGGGTTTGATTTTGGATACACGCACACGGAGCTGAGTGCGGGACTTGGTTCTGTGCAAGAAATAGTTTCCAGTCCTACTTTCTTCAATGGCGTGGATAAGTTTGTGATTACGCCCGCCAACGGCAACGTTTTTGACGGCCCGGTTACGGACGCGGTATTAGGCGATGTGTCTACGCTGAGTCCGCTGCAGCTCCAGACAAATTTAGATCAAGGCTTCGTTGACAAATTTGGTGATACCTTCGATAACTTTACGCTTACAGGAAACTGGTTTCGCAACACTCTGAACCGTGGACAGATGGCCACAAATGGCGCGCTTCACAGCGTTGGCCTAGAGGTCACAGTGCCCGGTAGTGACCTGCAATATGCCAGGATCAACTACAACAATGAGATGTACTGGCCGCTTTCTCAGGATCAGCGTTGGGTTGTAGGTTTGCGAACAAATCTAGGTTATGGCATTGGATATGGCGATACCGATCAGATGCCCTTTTTCAATAACTACTTTGCAGGTGGTCTAAACTCGAACGGTATCGTGCGTGGATTTGAAGAGAATAGCCTAGGGCCGCGCAGTACACCTGGGGCTAGATATTTAACCGATTTCGGGCTAACACTGCAGCGTGATGAAGACGGCGAAATCCTGCTCAGAGAGGATGGCTCCGCGGTAGGTCTTAATCGAGATGTAGGCTATACAACAACCGGCCTTTTTGACGATAGTGGCCAACCGGTGTTAGATGCAGACGGTAATCAGGAAATCGGCCTGGCAGTACAAAGTTTCTTCCTAGATAAGGATTTTGACAGTTTTGGTGGTAATATACTGGCCACCGCGACGTTGGAGCTATTATTCCCMATTCCGTTTATGGATGCTTCRAAYCGAGTTAGRTCYGCTTTCTTTATTGATGCAGGCAATGTGTTTTCGTCGCATTGTACGGAACGGCAGACACTTCTTAATAATTGTACAGATTTCGATCTGGGTGAGATTAGATACTCTGCAGGGATTAGTGTTACTTATTTGTCGCCATTTGGCCCGCTAACATTCTATGTGGCGGCACCATTCGGTAAAGACGACGACGATACGAAGAGTTTTGATTTCACCGTTGGAAATGGTTTTTAGGTGGTTTTGAATTGAAGAGTTAGCCGCACATCAGAACTCGAACAGTCAAGGCTCAGCGATTGCAAGAATCAGTAGATGAGGCAGTGGCATGTTTTTAGATGCCTTAGTACATTGTGTAGTGTTTAGTAGTAAATGATTAGTTGAGCGTATGCTCAATAGTGTTTGTAAGAATTGGAGAAATACCGTGAAAATGTTTAAGAGTCTAATTATCTGTTTGAGTTTGGTGCTTGTGTCCCAAGGTGCTGTTGCTCAGGGTGCCAAGATAGGTGTGCTGAATGCATTGCAGGCATTGTTTAATTCAGATGCGGCTCGTGTCGTGCAAGAAGAATTGGAGCAGGAATTTAACCTCGACGAGGTGAGAGCTCAAGAACTTACTGATCAGCTAAATGMGYTGCGTGAAGAATTTCAACAGAACGAAGCTGTTATGAGCSARCAAGAAATCAATCGYATGAAYGCKAATGCTCAAGACTTGCAAGTTCAGCTRCARCTGATACAAGAAAGAGTRCARTCAGCACTTCAGGCAAAGAATCAGCAGYTTCTTGARAGTATGCAAGGCGATCTTGCTGARGCTGTTACCGATGTAGTCGCAGAGGGCGGTTACGATCTGATTCTCAATTCAGATACAGCGCCTTATTTTGCGCCRGTACTGGATATTACCGCGAAGGTGACTGCAAAAYTGAATGAAAAATCGCAGACTGAGCAATAAAGGAAGCCTTGTTATTGGGTTAGTGTCAGGTGACACATAAAACAAGATATACATTGGCGGAGTTGGCCGAATTGCTGGACGCYAAATTAACYGGCGATGGCCAGYGCGAAATAACAGGMTTGGCTACTCTYCAGAATGCCAAGCCTGGCCAGCTGAGYTTCCTMAGCAATCCTTCCTATGCCAGCCAGCTRAAGAGTAGYCAGGCATCTGCGATACTCATYGATGAAAAATTTCTAGATAGCTGYCCAGGCAACAAGCTTGTGACACGCACCCCCTATGTTTCTTTCGCAAAAGCTACTGCGCTATTCGATAATTCACCCACACCCCAAGCGGGCATCCATGACTCTGCTAGCGTAGACGCATCTGCCGTTCTCGGCAACAACGTCAGTATCGCTGCAAATGCCGTAATAGCCGCCAATGTGTCGTTGGGCGACGATGTCGTTGTTGGTGCGGGCTGYTATGTYGGCGAGAGTGTRAGTCTAGGTAATGCTTGTAAACTGCATAGCAACGTAACGCTCTACCACCGTGTMGTCTTGGGAAAAAACGTAGAGATTCATTCTGGTTCGGTTRTCGGTGCYGATGGRTTTGGTTTTGCATTCGATGGCGGCAARTCTGTTAAAATTCATCAACTCGGCGCTGTTAAAATAGGTGACGACGTTGAGATCGGTGCRGGCAGYACSATAGATCGGGGTGCCCTTGAGGACACTGAGATCGGCAACGGYGTGAAGATCGACAATCAGGTCCAAATCGGCCATAACTGTAAAATCGGTGAACACACTATTATCTGCGGCTGCGCTGGCATTGCGGGCAGCGTAACGATAGGAAAATTCTGTATCATGGGCGGGGGGTCCGGCGTCGTAGGCCACATAACCATTGCGGATAAGGTGCAAGTGAGCGCCATGTCGCTGGTGAGTCAGCCGATTCTGGAGCCGGGTATGTACTCTACTGGTACAATTCAAGCGAAGACCTCGCAGTGGAAGCGCAATGCGCTTCGGTTTCAGCAGCTAGATAGTATTGCTAAGAGACTAAAAGAAATTGAGAATTCAACCGATAAGAAGTAGGTCGATAGGATCTAAACTAGAGCTTCGTTTCAGAAGCCACTGAAATTACAATAAACCCTGCGCGCATTGATCCGCGCACAAGGCTGACTAGAGAACCGCACATGTTAATGAGCATCGAAGACATTAAAGAGTATCTCCCTCAACGCTACCCCTTCCTGCTGGTGGATAGAGTAGTTGAAATGGACCTTGGGAAGTCTATTGTGGCTTACAAGAATGTTACTGTGAACGAGCCTTTTTTCAACGGCCATTTCCCAGGTCAGCCAATTATGCCAGGGGTGCTCATCATTGAGGCGTTGGCACAGGCAGCTGGCGTGTTGGGCTTCAAAAGCCAGGAAAAGAAACCGAAGGACGGCTACCTCTATTATTTTGTCGGTGCCGATAATGTGCGCTTACGACGACCGGTGGTGCCAGGCGACTGTCTTACGCTGGAGGCCGAAATCGTTACCAATAGGCGTGGTATCTATAAATTTGCCTGCCGCGCCTCAGTGGGCGAAGAGTTAGTAGGAACGATGACCATATTGTGTGCGGAGAGGAGGGTGGATGTCGATTGATTCCAGTGCCAGGATCGATCCTAAAGCTGAAATAGATGCCGATGTAACGATTGGTCCTTGGACTATTGTTGGGCCTAACGTACAGATTGGATCTGGTACGGTCATCGACTCGCACGTAGTGATTCGTGCTAACACGAAAATCGGCAAAGACAATCGAATATTTCAATTTAGCTCCGTCGGTGAAGATCCCGCGGACAAGAAATTCGAAGGTGAGCAAACTTGGCTAGAAATTGGTGATCGCAACATTTTACGCGAAGGCTCCAATTTTCACCGCGGCACAGGCTTTGGTGGTGGGCTCACTCGAGTCGGTAGCGACAACCTCTTCATGCCCTATGTGCACATCGCTCACGATTGCATGGTAGGAAACAACACGATATTCGCCAATAATGTGGGAATTTCAGGTCATGTAGAAGTTGATGACTGGGCCATTCTTGGAGGCTATGCCGGTGTAAACCAATTTCTTAAGATTGGCGCTCACGCGATGATCGGTGGCGTGACACATATCGGTCACGACGTACCTGCCTACATGATCGTAAGCGGCCAGCCAGCGACGGTTAGAGCGGTTAATACAATCGGTTTGGAGCGTCGCGGTTTCGATAAGCCAACTATCAAGCAAATACGTACTGCATATAAGATCATCTATCTACGTGGCAACAGCCTTCAGGATGCTTTAGCGGAATTGAAGAGCTTGCGCGAAGGTTGTGATGCGCTGCAAGTTCTTATCGACTCGTTGGAGAACTCTAAGAAAGGAATACAGCGCTAAGGATTTCGACTCGACGGCGTCACTCACCTGGCTTTTAGTAACAGAAGTAACAGAAGCCGATAATCACGATACCCCAAACTATGAGCAATGCCCCTTTAATCGGAATTGTTGCTGGCGAAAAATCCGGAGACATACTGGGTGCCGGATTGATTTCCGCCTTGCGCGAGATTTACCCGGATGCGGAGTTTATGGGTGTTGGCGGCCCCGATATGATTGCGCTCGGATTTAATTCGTTTGCAGATATGGAACGAATCTCGGTAATGGGCTTCGTAGAGCCACTGGGTAGATTGCCAGAACTTTATGCATTGAAGAAACGCCTCAGAGAGTTTTTCGCTGAGAGGCGTCCACTTGTCTTTATCGGTATCGATTATCCTGTCTTCAATTTGAAATTAGAAGAAGAGCTAAAACAAAATAACATTAAGACGGTTCACTATGTCAGTCCAAGCCTTTGGGCTTATCGAGAGAAAAGAATTCACAAGGTGAAGCGCGCAGTAGATTTAATGCTGACTTTGTTTCCATTTGAGACGGCTGTGTACACTCAACACGGTGTTGACGTTAAATGTGTAGGCCATCCGTTAGCAGATACCATTGGTTTCGAAGATGAGAAGTTATCTTCGCGCGAGCGCTTCGACCTCGATTCAGATGACTCTGTAGTAGCCTTGATGCCAGGTAGTCGCAGCGGTGAAATCAAACGCCTTGCGCCGGTATTCCTCGCAGCAGCTTTGGAAGCTCTACAAGACTGCCCGAAGCTAAAATTTCTAATTCCGTATAGTAGTGCTGCGAATAAAGCGCAGATCGATGCGCTGCTGCGAGAAGAATCCATAATTCAGGGTGAGCAATTCTTTTTGGTCGATGATTCTCACGCAGCAATCAGTGCGGCGGACTTGGTCGTGCTGTCTTCTGGGACCGCCACGTTGGAGGTGTTGCTGCTGAGGCGGCCCATGATCGTCGGTTACAAACTTGCGGCAATCACCTTTGCCATCGCCTCGCGCATCGTGAAGATTCCGTATGTCGCTTTGCCAAATCTCCTCGCGGGGCGGCAGTTGGTGCCTGAATATATTCAGCATGACCTCACCGTGGAAAAAGTACGTGAGGAGATAGTTGGGCATATGACTGGTACGGAGGATCACGAGGCGCTAATGCAGGAGTTTGAACGAATACATAAAAGTCTTCGCCTCGATGCCTCCGTTCAGGCGGCACAAGCTATAGCATCTCTTATAGAGAAAGACAGTAATCAGTAAATGACGAGAGAACCTGCATTTTCTCCAGCTAGCGAACCTTATACCTTGGTAGCGGGTACCGACGAGGTGGGCCGAGGACCATTGGCCTGGGATGTTGTCGCCGCTGCCGTGATACTCGACCCCGCAAAGCCTATCTCTGGCCTAGCTGACTCGAAAAAGTTATCTCACAAGCAGCGGTTGCTGTGTTTCGATGCCATCGTGAAGAATGCTCACTGCTATGCGATAGGTCGAGCATCGGTGCAAGAGATCGAGAGTATCAATATATTGCAGGCCAGCATGCTGGCAATGAACAGAGCCGTCGCAGGCTTGAAGGTGCGGCCCGAATTCGTTTACGTTGATGGCAACCGCTGCCCTAAATGGGACTATCCTTCGGAGGCTGTAGTGAAGGGAGATTCCTTAGTGCCAAGCATCTCAGCCGCCTCGATTATTGCGAAGGTGACCCGCGACAAGGAGATGCAGGAAATGGAGCTGCAATACCCAGGCTATGGCTTTGCAAGCAATATGGGATATCCCACACCGGTGCACCTGGCCGCTCTTAAAACTCTAGGAATAACGCCTATCCATCGACGCACATTCGCACCGGTTGCAAGAATCTTAGAGGCGGCACCAGGGGGGTAATTTTTTGTCCCGCTTTCAACAAAAAAAAGGTATATTGGTGACTTCTTTACCACTCAATAATTAGTCGATCCTGTAAAATGCATCTCGATATCGATATCAATCACTTAGCTTCATTTGCTGCTAAAATCCCAGCTAGAAAACTGCAGTATCAACTAAATAGTATTTTAAATGTCTGAAAATCAGCCCTTCGCGCATCTCAGGCTACACAGCGAATTTTCGATCAATGATGGCATCGTTACCATCAAGCCACTCTTAGCGAGACTTCACGAATTTTCTATGCCAGCGGTTGCTATTACCGACTTGGCAAATATGTTCTGCCTTATTAAGTTTTACAGCGCCTCCCTCAAGGCCGGAATCAAACCCGTCTGTGGCTGTGATGTACTGGTTGAGAGCGACGACCGCTCGAAACAGACTCGGCTTGTGTTATTGGTCAAGAACGAGGTCGGCTACCTTAGCCTGACTAAACTTATCTCTGAGTTGTACACCGAGAATCCCAGTCAAAGTGAGCCGGTGGTGCGCAAGTCGCAATTAGCGGGCCGTGTCGATGGCTTGATTGCTTTGTCAGGCGCGCAGAACAGTGATATTGGACTCGCATTGCTGGCCGACGAGAAAGACCTAGCGAAGGAGCTACTCAATGAATGGCAGCAATTGTTTCCGGAAAGTTTCTATCTAGAGTTGCAGCGAGTAGGCCGGCCTGAAGAGGAAGATTATATCGATGCGGCCGTAGCCCTTGCTATCGAAACGAATTCGCCCGTGGTCGCAACGAATGATGTGCGCTTCATCGATCAGAGTGATTTCGATGCACACGAGGTGCGTGTGTGCATCAATGAAAGGCGCACTCTCGATGACTCGCGCCGGCCGCATAATTACACTGACCAGCAGTATCTAAAGACCGGTTCTGAGATGGCGGAGTTGTTTAGCGATATTCCTGAGGCGCTGGAAAACGCCTGGGAAATCGTGAAACGTTGCAATCTAACACTAGTATTAGACAAGCCGTGTTTACCGAACTACCCGATACCAAAAGGCATGGGCATGGAGGAGTATTTCTCCGAGCTGAGTTCCGACGGACTGCGAGAACGTCTTCGTAGCCTCTATGGTGACGACTACGAGACCAAGGACGTGGAGAAGCCCTACTGGGAGCGACTGGAATTCGAGCTAGGCGTCATCAATCAAATGGGCTTCGCAGGTTACTTTCTTATCGTGATGGAGTTTATCCAGTGGTCCAAAGACAACGGTATTCCGGTAGGGCCAGGCCGTGGTTCGGGTGCAGGTTCCATCGTAGCCTATGCGCTAAGAATTACCGATCTGGACCCACTTAAGTACGACCTGCTGTTCGAGCGTTTCCTTAACCCGGAAAGGGTGTCGATGCCTGACTTCGATGTGGATTTCTGCATGGAGGGCCGTGACCGTGTTATTCAGCATGTGACGGAGTTGTATGGCAAGGATGCGGTATCGCAAATCATTACCTTCGGCACTATGGCGGCGAAGGCCGTCGTGCGTGATGTGGCCCGAGTACAGGGCAAGCCTTATATGCTGGCCGACAAGCTTTCGAAGTTGATTCCCTTCGAGCCCGGCATAACCCTGAAGAAGGCGTTTGAGGTAGAGCCGCTGTTGGGCGAATTCGTCGATTCTGATGAGGACGCGCAGGAAATTATGGAGATGGCGTACAAGCTTGAGGGCATTACTCGTAATGTCGGCAAGCACGCCGGTGGTGTGGTTATCGCGCCTACGAAATTAACTGATTTTACGCCGTTGTACTGCGACGAATCCGGTCAAGGCTTAGTTACTCAATTCGATAAGAACGATGTGGAGACCGCGGGTCTTGTGAAGTTCGACTTCCTCGGGCTGCGCACGCTGACCATCATCGATTGGGCTGTGAAGATGATCAATTCAAGGGCAGCTGAAGGCGAGCCGCCTGTCGATATCACCAAGCTGCCGCTGACTGACGAGCGCGTGTATCGATTGCTGCAGAAGGGTGAGACCACGGCGATTTTCCAGCTTGAATCCCGCGGCATGAAGGACCTGATTAAGCGTCAGGTACCCAGTAGTTTTGAAGACATCATCGCCCTCGTGGCCTTGTTTCGACCCGGCCCTCTGCAGTCGGGCATGGTGGATGATTTTATCGATCGTAAGCACGGTCGCACGAAAGTAGTCTATCCACACGCGGAGTTGGAACCAGTCCTAGGCAATACTTACGGAGTTATTCTCTACCAAGAGCAGGTGATGCAGATCGCTCAAGTTCTTGCTAATTACTCATTGGCCGGCGCGGATATTTTGCGTAAGGCTATGGGTAAGAAAGATCCAGAAGTGATGGCGAAGCAACGTACCTTGTTTCAGGCCGGTGCCGAGGCGAGGGGAATCGATGCTGATCTGGCGGCTTCTATCTTCGACTTGATGGAGAAGTTCGCAGGTTACGGCTTCAACAAGTCGCACTCAGCAGCCTATGCCCTAGTCTCTTATCAAACGGCATGGCTTAAGACGCATCACCCGGCCTGTTTCATGGCGGCGGTGCTCTCGGCTGACATGCAAAGCACCGATAAGGTGGTGATACTAATCAATGAATGTCGCTCCATGAAATTGACCATCGTTCCTCCGGATATTAACCTTGGTCAGTTCAATTTCACGGTAAACGAGAAGGAGGAGATTGTTTACGGCCTTGGTGCGATCAAGGGATTAGGGGAAGGCCCGGTTGGCAGTATTCTCGCTGCGCGAGAAGAGCGGCCCTTTACTAATCTGCTGGATATCTGCCAACGCCTGGACAAGCAGAGCGTTAACAAACGCACCATGGAAGCACTGATACGCTCCGGCGCCCTGGATAACATGGTGGAGGGTGATCTCGATTATGTTCGTGCACTGCTCTCGGCGCTGTTGCCGCAAGCTATGCAGGCAGCCGAGCAATCTAGCCGAAATCAAGCGAGTGGTGTGCAGGATATGTTCGGAGAGATTGCGCCGGCGGGCACAGAAGATGCCGATCTTAGCGCCTCTAATATCACGGTCCGTGCTTGGGCGGAACAACACCGCCTTAAGGTGGAGAAGGAGACTCTGGGCTTGTGGCTGTCTGGTCATCCGATTGACGAATTCCTAGATGAGCTTTCTCATATTACGAAGGATAGACTGGTCAATTTGCGGCCAGAGCGAGCACCACAGACTATTGCGGGTGTGCTGCATAGCATACGTACTATGAGGAACAAGGCAGGAGATACCATAGCGTTCTTAGTATTGGATGATAGTAGCGCACGGTTTGAGTTCTCTTTGTTCGCAAAAGAATACGAAAAATACCGGGAGACACTGCTCAAAGATGTGATCATGGTAGTGGAATGCGCCGTGAGCATCGATGATTACAGCGGCGGCATGCGCGGCCGCGGCAAGAGCATAATGACACTAGCCCAGGCGCGTAAACGCAATGCACGCCGTGTGGCATTGAATCTCGAATCGGAGTCGCTTGGCAGTGATTTCTGCGAGCACCTTGCGCGCATCCTCGAGCCTTATCGTAAACCAGTCGAGCTCGATGTCGTAGAAAGTGCGGCAGCTGAAAATGCTTCAGGTGATAGTCCCGCTCCGCTTACTGCTAATCGTCATCCACACCCTGAGCCACTTCCACCGAATGCGCATGCAATGTGGGGGGAAGAGGGGGAGGGCTGCCAGGTGATGGTGCGCTATCAGCGCTCTGACTCCATAGGGTGTATAATGCTGGGCCAAGAATGGATAGTATCGCCTACCGATGACCTGATTCAGCGTCTGCGGTTAGAGTACGGTAAAGACAAAGTAGTATTAAGCTACAAATAGTCGGCCAGAAACAAGACAATTAAACTAGTAGGAAGAATTGAGAGCAGCATGGATCCTAATTATCTCGAATTTGAACAACCCATTGCGGAGTTAGAAGCCAAGATCAGCGAGCTGAGATTGGTGGGTAGTGACAATGAGTTGAATATCGGTGAAGAAATTCAGAACCTGAAAGACAAGAGCACCAAGCTCACCGAGAAAATATACGCGAACCTCTCTTCATGGCAAATCTCTCAAGTCGCCCGGCATCCACTGCGACCCTATACTCTCGATTATCTCGATCTCATTTTTACAGATTTCGATGAGTTGCACGGTGATCGCCTGTTCGCCGACGATCAAGCGCTTATCGGTGGGCTGGCAAAGATAGACGGTCGTCCTGTCGTGGTAATCGGTCATCAGAAGGGTAGAGGAACGAAGGAGAAAGTCCGACATAACTTTGGCATGCCTAGACCGGAAGGTTATAGAAAGGCTCGCCGCCTAGTGCTTCTTGCAGAACAATACAAGCTTCCTGTTTTGAGCTTTATAGATACACCCGGCGCCTATCCTGGGATGGATTCAGAAGAGCGCGGGATTAACGAAGCAATTGCCGTGAATATGTCGATGATGTCACATGTAAAGACACCATTGATTGCGACGGTTACCGGCGAGGCAAACTCTGGTGGTGCTATCGCTATCGGTGTCTCTGATCAGCTCAATATGCTGCAGTACTCCACGTACACTGTGATAACGCCTGAGGGCTGTGCAACCATTCTCTGGAAGTCTTCCGATCATGCGGCAGCGGCAGCAGAGGCTATGGGAGTGACTTCTAAGCGATTAGAAGAGCTTGGCATAGTCGATCATACAATACCGGAGCCACTGGGCGGTGCGCATAGAGACGTCGCTGCGACAGCGGCAAGTATAAAGCTTGCTCTAGTCGAGCAGCTAGACCGTCTGACCGCTATGGATCTCGACGAACTGGTGGAACGCCGTTATAAGCGACTGATGAGCTACGGTATATCAAGTTAGTCATCAGCTTCTCGCTGGTTCGTGTAAAGAAATAACATCGCAATAATTGACTAGGGAGACGCTACTCCTCCCCAATTTTGAATGGACCAATACATAGCTCTGCTATGCCCACAGGCCATGAATTACTCTCCCCAGACACTCCATGACAAACTAGAAGCAGCTCTGAATGAGCTCGCCTCTACGGATAAATTTTTGATCGGATTAAGCGGCGGCCTGGATTCTGTCGTGCTCCTGCATGCGATGGTAAAATTGCGTGACGATTCTAGCGCAGATTTTCAGTTGCGTGCTCTACATATCAATCATCAACTGCAGGGTCAGGCCCAGAGCTGGGAGAAGCACTGTTTGGCTCTCTGTGCAAAGCTGGCAGTTGAGTGTATTAGCACCAAGGTGGAAATATCAGCCAGCTCGGGTCTGGAGAATGCCGCCAGAGAGGCCCGCTATCGCGAATTCGAGGCTGAATTGTTGCCGGACGAGGAATTGTTGCTGGCTCACCACCGCGATGATCAGATGGAAACGTTGTTGTTACGCCTCATTCGTGGTTCTGGAAGTCGTGGRCTTAGTGGTATTCCGSSTAGCCGCGTGTTGGCAGCGAGCARGCTGCTGCGTCCACTATTGGATATCGATASAGAAGAGCTGCAACGTTACGCKGAATCTGAGCAGCTKAGYTGGRTCGAGGACCCTTCGAAYAAMGATGAGGACTTCGATAGAAATTATTGTCGTCACAGYTTGCTGCCGCTTATCGAGGCGCGTTGGCCGGGGTATAGGCAGAGCTGGTCGAAGTCGGCAATGCTTGCTAGCGAGAGTGAARCYCTGCTTCAGGAATTAGCGGTGATCGACTTAGGCCAAATAGTCGCCGAGTCAGAATCTATTGTGAGTAGGGAAAAGCTGTTGGCGCTTTCCCAGCCGAGGCAGCGCAATGTTTTGCGCCATTGGTTGGCAGGCCTGGGCGCTAAGGAACTGGGTTGGAATCAGCTACAACAGTTGTGCAACGAAGTGTTGCCGAAAGCTAGTGGCCAATTCATAGCGAAGGATTTTCACATTTTCTGCTTTCGCGAGCGTGTCTATGTGCTCGCTTCACATGGGCTAGTACGGAGTTTAGATAAAATCGATGTGGCAGCAATACAGGGATTGCCGGTTGTCGGAGAAGTCGTGCTGCCCGGCAATGGTCTGCTTCGCATTCAGGAGGCGCAGGGTGCGGGAATCTGTGCAGACAAACTCAGTACTTTGTCGATCCGCTATCGGCAGGGCGGTGAAACATGTCGTCTTGCGGGACGTCCTAGCAAGACGCTGAAAAAAATTCTGCAGGAAAGTGAAATTCCGCCGTGGCTGAAGAGCCGCATTCCTTTACTCTATGACGGCGAAGATCTGGCCTATATTCCGGGTATCGGAGTCAGTGAGGAATTCGCAGCGAAGGGGGCGGTGCCCGGCTGCTTTATTGAATGGGAGCAGCCTGATCTTGCATTGCAGGCTTGAATTGAAGGAGTGTGGACGTGTATTTTAGTCTCTGTTTTTGACCTAAAATTTGGCTCATAGTTTTAGCCCACAGGAACAATTCAGATTGTTCTATCGAAGGGCTTCTGGTAGGCTGCAACTCCATCTGTGTGGGTTGGTGCACGGCCAATTTTTCTATTTGGATGGGGCTCGAATGACTCGTTATATCTTCATTACCGGTGGCGTTGTTTCTTCACTGGGCAAAGGCATTACTTCAGCATCTCTCGCGGCAATTCTCGAAGCCCGCGGTCTAAACATCACTATGTTAAAACTGGATCCCTACATCAATGTGGATCCTGGCACTATGAGTCCATTTCAACACGGTGAGGTCTATGTAACCGAAGACGGTGCAGAGACTGACCTGGACTTAGGTCACTATGAGCGCTTCAGCCGTACGACTATGTCGCAGAAGAATAACTTCACTACCGGTAAGGTATATGAAGAGGTTCTCAAGCGTGAGCGCCGAGGTGACTACCTCGGGGCCACGATACAGGTCATTCCCCACATCACTGATGAGATAAAGCGTCGCGTGATTATCGGCGCCGGCGATGCCGACGTCGCGCTTGTCGAAATCGGGGGCACGGTAGGTGACATCGAGTCGCAACCCTTTCTAGAGGCCATACGCCAGCTGCGTGTAGAGGTAGGTCCTGAGCACGCGCTGTTCATGCACCTCACTCTGGTGCCCTATATCGCAACCGCCGGTGAGACCAAGACCAAGCCTACACAGCACTCGGTAAAGGAACTGCGATCAATCGGCATCCAGCCGGATATCCTGATCTGTCGCTCCGATGTAGAGATTAACGACCAGGCGCGAATGAAGATCGCGCTGTTTACCAACGTTGAGCCAAAGGCCGTGGTTTCTCTGCCCGACTCTGACTCGATCTACAGAATCCCCTCGATTCTGGGCGCGGCAAACCTCGACGATATCGTGATCAACAAATTTAAGCTGGAATGCCCACCCGCCGACTTATCCGAATGGGATCGTGTGGTCGATGCGCACCTGAACCCGGTTAGAGAAGTGAATCTAGCCATGGTAGGCAAGTACATGGAATTGCTGGATGCGTACAAGTCTCTGAATGAGGCAATAATTCACGCCGGCATTCAGACTAGAACTAGGGTGAACATCAGCTACATCGACTCCGCCGACGTGATAGACAAGGGCGTTGAGATACTGGCTAATCATGACGCGATCCTAGTGCCTGGCGGCTTCGGTGAGCGCGGCGTGGAAGGGAAGATCATGACCGTGCAGTACGCACGCGAGAACAAAATTCCCTACCTAGGTATTTGTTTAGGTCTGCAGGTTGCAGTCATCGAATACGCGAGAAATGTAGCGGGACTGAAGGACGCACACAGCTCTGAATTTTCTCCCGCTTGTGAAAACCCGGTTATCGCACTTATTAGTGAATGGACGACGCATGGGGGAGTTACAGAATTTCGTGATAAAGATTCCGACCTTGGCGGCACGATGCGCCTAGGAGCGCAGACCTGCGTCCTAGACAAAGACTCGACCACCTTCGAATGCTACGGCAAGGAAGAGATTGTTGAGCGCCATCGTCACCGTTTTGAATTTAACAACGATTACATCGACGTGTTGTCAGACGCTGGTTTGAAGCTCGTGGGCAAATCTCTCGACGGCATGCTGGTGGAGGTTATAGAGATTCCCGATCACCCTTGGTTTGTTGGATGCCAGTTCCATCCGGAGTTCACTTCTACTCCACGCAGCGGCCATCCACTGTTCACAGGTTTTATCAAGGCTGCCATAGCGCATCATGAGGCGGCTGTTGAGTCCGATGCTGCCACCGCATCTTCAGCGCCAGTGGCGGATAACGCTCAAGTCTGAGCGCTAGAAAAAGGATTCGGTAGCTATTCATGACGGCAAAGCAAATCAAGCTTGGAAATTTTACGATTGGCAATGATCAGCCCTTTGTCCTGTTTGCAGGAATGAACGTATTGGAGTCCCGGGACTTGGCAATGACTGTGGCCGAGAAGTTTCACAGTGTCACTAGTGAACTCAGTATTCCCTACGTGTTCAAGGCCTCATTCGACAAGGCAAACCGCTCCTCAAAAGACTCTTATCGTGGGCCCGGTCTGGATGAGGGCCTAAAGATACTCGCCGAGATCAAAGAGCAATTTTCCGTTCCCGTGATTACCGACATACACGAAATATCCCAGGTAGGGCCGGTATCGGAAGTGGCAGATATACTGCAATTACCAGCGTTCTTGTCGAGGCAGACGGATCTCGTCGTCGCCATGGCGGAAAGTGGCGCGATTATTAACATCAAGAAGGCGCAATTTCTGGCGCCGCAGGAAATGGGCCACATCCTTAAGAAATTTGAGTCGGCAGGCAATGAGCGTCTGATCCTCTGTGAGCGTGGCAGCAGCTTTGGCTACAATAACTTGGTAGTCGATATGTTGGGTTTTGCGGTAATGAAGCAATTTGGCAGTCCGCTGATGTTTGATGCGACGCATGCTTTACAGAAGCCTGGCGGCCTCGCCAATGCAGCCGGTGGGCGCCGRGGTGATGTCACTGCGCTTTCTCGTGCCGGYTTGTCRCAAGGCATWGCGGGGCTGTTYATTGAAGCACACCCTGACCCRGACAAGGCGCTATGTGATGGCCCCTGTGCGTTAAGACTAGAAAGTGTCCGGCCTTTCTTGCAGCAAATGCRYGACTTAGATGTGCTAATCAAGTCGCTGCCAACGCTGGATACAGCCTAAKTTTYGGGCANTTTTAACTTCATTTTTTGATTTAAGTAATATTCATAAGGTATTGAAATGACAGSYATTAAAAAYATAAGAGCGCGAGAAATTCTTGAYTCCCGTGGSAACCCAACTATCGAGGCAGATGTCGAGTTGGACAGYGGCGTMATGGGCTCAGCCTGTGCGCCATCGGGTGCGTCCACTGGCTCGCGCGAAGCGCTGGAGCTGCGAGACAAAGACCCAGCCCGTTACCTGGGAAAGGGCGTGTTGAAGGCTGTTCAAAACGTGAACACTGACATTAAGCAGGCCCTTATCGGGCAGGATGCCTCAGACCAGAAGGCCCTCGATGGGGTAATGCTAGAGCTAGATGGCACAGAGAATAAGTCCAAGCTCGGAGCAAACGCGATTTTGGCCGTGTCACTCGCGGCAGCCAAGGCGGCGGCAACAGATGCCGGCCTGCCTCTGTATGCACATATCGCTCAATTGAACGGAAACACCGGTAATTATTCGCTTCCAGTGCCGATGATGACATCATCAATGGCGGCGAGCATGCCGATAATAACGTGGATATTCAAGAGTTTATGGTCCAGCCCACGGGCGCGACCAGCTTTAGGGAGGCGCTGCGTTATGGTGCTGAAATATTTCATGCCCTGAAGTCTGTGCTGAAAGAACAGGGCTTGAGCACGGCTGTAGGAGATGAGGGCGGATTTGCTCCGAACCTCCCATCGAACGCGGCGGCGCTTGACTGTATTCTGCAAGCTATTGAAATAGCAGGATTTCGTCCGGGTACCGATATCCACCTAGCACTCGACTGCGCAGCCTCTGAATTTTATAAGGATGGCAAATACCGGCTCGCAGGAGAGGGAAAGAGCTACGACTCTGCCCAATTTGCCGATTATCTGCAGGGTTTAGCTGAGAATTATCCGATTTTATCCATCGAAGACGGTATGGATGAGAGTGATTGGGAAGGTTGGGCTAAATTATCGGCCCAGATAGGCGATAAAGTTCAGTTAGTAGGCGATGATTTGTTCGTTACCAACACTAAAATTCTGCAGCGTGGAATTAGTGAGAGCGTCGCGAATTCGATTCTGATCAAATTTAATCAGATCGGAACGCTAACCGAGACACTAGCGGCGATCAATATGGCGAAGGCAGCGGACTATACGGCGGTGATTTCTCACCGTAGCGGAGAGACCGAAGACACCACCATCGCCGATTTGGCTGTGGCCATCGCTGCAGGACAAATTAAGACAGGTTCGCTGTGCCGCTCAGACAGAGTGGCGAAGTACAATAGATTGCTAAGAATTGAAGAAGAGTTGGGCAGTAACGCAGTATTCAATGGTATTAAAGAATTTTCTCAATTCACGAGCGCAGCCTAGTCGACATTGCAGCAGCTGATAGATTGAAAAAGTTAGGGATGACTTTTTCAATATCAACTTCAGTATCAGCTAAGTGCGCGGCTCTGAATGTGATTGGCAGAGAAGTTAACTAACACGCTGGGATCGGCCTCTTTGAGTTCTCGATCTCAGAAAATAGGCTTATGAAAAT
>JAESUV010000202.1 GCA_016762975.1 Gammaproteobacteria bacterium
GTCCCTAGCTTTAAAGCAGGCAAGGCACTTAAGGATTCTGTTAATTCTTAGTTGAGTTAGCTGGACTGCAAGTTCAATAGTTAAGCTGAGATTGCCTCAGGTGTTATAGATTCAATGCTCTAGAGTTTATAGCCACGGATCTAATTGAATGGGATGGAGAGGCTTCTTTCCCTGCAGTTCCCAAGAGAAAGTAGGGCGCATCTATGATGCGCCTTTTTTGGTTTACGAATTACATTACTACTTCCCATAATTGCCAGTAGTAGATAAGCGATTTAGCGAAATTTAGGAACAACTATGCTGCAAGATATACGTGACAATTCACAGGGCGTGATAGCCAAGGTCATCATCGGTTTCATCGTGGCGATATTTGCTCTTTTCGGAGTGGATTCGATTATGAGTGGCTTCATAACATCGCCGCCAGTCGCTGAGATCAATGGCGAGGAAATAACCGAAGCCCAGCTGCAGGTGAATACACAGAATCTATTGAATTCTATTGGTGGAAGCGCCGATTCTCTAGATCAGGGCCTACTTGAGCAAATCGCGCTGTCGCAGATACTCGAGGAAGTGTTGCTAAGGCAATCTGCCCAAGGGGCAAAGATGGCTGTGTCTAGTAATCGAGTCGATAGGTCGATTATAGAAAATCCAAATTTCCAGATAAACGGTGTGTTCAACTCCGATCTAGCGGTACGGACAATGGCTAGTCAGGGCTTCAGCATTCCTATTTATAGAGAAACGTTGCAGCAACAAATGCTGCTGTCACAGCTTGCTAACGCGTACAGTAGTTCTGCCTTTGTCACTGACTCCGAATTGGAACGAATAGCTGGCCTGTCGGCTCAGACGCGCGACTTTCGCTATCTCTCAATTCCGCTAAGTACGCGTACTCTCGGTGTGGCGATATCGGATACTGAGATTCAAAGTTACTATGATGAGAACCAGCAAGATTTTACGCAGCCCGAGACGGTATCGGTGAGTTATGTGATGCTGGATAAGAATGTAATCTCAAATGAGATTGAGCTCGATGAAGGTGTCGTTGAGGCGCAATATGAAACGGAGAGGTCTGCATTTGAGGGATCGGCTGAAAAACGCGCCTCCCACATATTGTTCGAAGTAGGAGGTGATCTCAGCGAAGATGAGGCTCTAGAGATGGCAGCTGCAGCTAAGCTGCGACTCGATGCTGGTGAAGACTTTGGAACGGTAGCGTTGGAAATGTCTACAGACACCGCGTCTGCAGAAGAGGATGGAGATATCGGCTATACCGATGGTAGTGCCTTTCCTGTCGCCATCGAAGAAGCGCTAGAAATTTTGGCTCTAAATGAGGTTTCCGGCCCAGTCATCTCGGATTTCGGCGTTCACATCGTGATGCTCACAGAAGACTCAGAAAACGTATTTCAGGATTTTGATGAAGTTGCCGCGCGAATTGAGCGAGAATTAAAGAGCTCAGAAGTAGAGCTTATTTACGCGCAGCGATTGGGGGATCTTTCTAATTTGGCGTTTGAGACAGGAAACCTAGAAACGATTTCTGAAGAACTCGAAATGGATGTGCTCATCAGTGGTGATTTCGATCGTACCGGAGGAAGTGGTATTTTCTCCAATCAGGCGCTTATTGCTGCGGCATTTTCTGAGGAGGTTTTGATTGAGGGTAACAACAGTGATGTGGTTGAACTAAGTCCTTCACAGGCTGTTGTGATGAATGTAGTGCTTTTCAATGAGGCTGCTGTTCTCCCGCTTGAGGAAGTCGAGCCAGAGATAGCCGTATTAATTCGTACTGACATGGAGCGTAAGGCAGTTGAAGACCTTAATGATCAGCTTCTAACTAACATAGAAAACGGCATGTCTATTGATCAGCTTTTGGCTGATAACGAACTAGAATGGCGTATTGAAGAAGGCGCAAACAGGGGTGCCGTAACTGTTAATCGGGAAATTATAAATCATGTCTTTTCCATGTCTTTAGCCGATTTGGATACGCCTGCCTATGACAACCTTTCATTAACTAATGACACGGCAGTCATTGTTGAGCTGAATAGTATTAATGCCGGCTCAATAGCTTCATTGGCACCGGCAGATCGAGAAAGCATGGTTAGTTCTATGATCTCGGATTTAGGCAATAGTGACTTTCAGGCCTATATGAGCAACTTGCAAGAGAATGCGGACATCGAGTCGCGCATTCTAGACGGGGAGCCGCTTTAGCTTACTAGTTAAAAACGTTCTTGACGCCGCAGAGTCGTTTTCTAACGAAGCAGCGGCAACGTAAATAGCTTTTCAATTCCTAGGCGGCTAGTTCTCTTCAGTAGCGAGATCGTTGAGCGACCCCATGGCGGTAGTGTTGAAGCCGCCATCGACATAGAGGATCTCGCCACTGATTCCAGACGCTAGGTCAGAGCAAAGAAAGCTGGCAGCATTCCCCACTTCGCTGATGGTAACGTTCCGCCTCAGAGGAGTTTGCTGCGCATTGTGCTTAAGCATTTTCCTAAAGCTTTTTATGCCGGCAGATGCAAGGGTCTTTATCGGGCCTGCAGATATAGCATTTACTCTCGTTCCTTCGGGTCCAAGGCTTGCGGCCATATAACGTACGTTGGCTTCTAGGCTGGCTTTTGCTAAGCCCATAACATTGTAGTTAGGAAGGCTGCGTACTGCCCCTAGGTAGCTTAGAGTGAGTAGTGATCCATTCCTGCCAGCCATCATGGACTTTCCAGCCTGAGCGAGAGCGACGAAGCTGTAGGAGCTAATTTCGTGCGCCATCAAGAATCCCTCTCGTGTTGTTACGTCGACATAGTTTCCGTCGAGCTCATTGCTAGGAGCGAATGCAAGACAGTGAACGATTCCATCTAGGCCATCCCATTTTTTGCCGAGCTCCTTGAATAGGTCTGCTATCTCTTCGTCTTTGCCGACGTCGCATGGAAATATTAAATCAGAATCCCAGGTTGCCGCAAATTTAAGAACACGCTCCTTGAGCCTCTCATTCTGATACGTGAACGCTAGTTCGGCGCCTTCGCGATGCATCGCCTCGGCTATGCCTGAGGCGATTGAGAGCTTGCTAGCAACGCCAAGAATTAGGTATTTTTTCCCGCTTAGATAGCCCATAGCTTTATCCTGTTTTAGCTGATTTTTATAGTGATATTTTACTGTATTTTGGGGGGATTACCCATATCTCATCGCTATCTAGCAAGAGCCACGATAAAACCCTTGAATCATTTAATGCCGTGCATGTAGTGCTTCAATACWGGCGATATAAAAAGGGCCAGTATYCCGATACCGATACTGTAGATGCCTGCCGTGTAATAGATATCCATATAGTTGGCAAGAGCTGCGGCAGGGTCTACSACYTCTCCYCCKACAGTGTCGGAGCCGGTCATGGCTGCAATAGTGCCGGATATATAGTTTCCTCCKGCCATMGCTAGAAACCAGCARCCCATCATCATGCCGAYRACACTTGGWACAGAGAGTTTGGTGGTCATAGAAAGGCCAACCGGGGATATGCAGAGCTCAGCGGTGGTATGYAGAAGATACAGCAGAATCAGCCAAATTAGYGCGAYCTGAGTGGGRTCGGTCGYTAGGGATGCRCCRTAMACTAARAATAAGAAWCCGAGTCCGAGCTGCATGAGYGCTAAAGCAAATTTAGTCGGCGTGCTGGGCTCCCAACCGCGTCGATTTAAATAGATCCAARCRATGCTGAAGACMGGTGCYAGGGTAATGATAAAGAAGGCATTWACAGACTGAAACATCGCKGCCGGTAGTTCGAGRCCGAAAACKATGCGATCGACGTTTCGGTCAGCCATYARGTTTAGYGAGCTRCCAGTCTGTTCCCAGAGTGACCAAAAGAYWATTTGATAACTCATTAGGAAAAGGCAGACGAGCATTCTATTCCTGTCTATAGGATCACATTTGGTGAATGCGTAGACAACAACCGTTAGAGTCATGCCTACAAGCGTCGCACCTACTAGGCCGCCTACTAGCGGCGGTATCTGCATTAGCTGCCAGCATACTAATACCCCAACGAAGGCCAATATGTAGATTAGCATTTCGCGGCTAAGCCCCGGAATGATCTTCTGYTGTAGTGCCACAGGATCTTTTGGTAGGCCAGCGTCTCCAAATAGATGATGGCCTTTTATGAATACCGCTAGACCAAATAACATGCCGATACCGGCTGCGCCGAAGCCCCAGCCGAAGCCTTTATACTGCATTAACAGRCCGCAGATTATCGCGCCTAGAAAKGAYCCRGCATTGATTCCCATGTAGAACAGCGTAAAGGCWCCRTCGCGTCGAGGGTCCTCKCGCTCGTACATCGAYCCCACMAGSGTRGAGATGTTAGCTTTCARGAAGCCTACACCCATGATGAYTAGYCCAAGCGAGAAGTARAATAYCTGGAGATAGAAAGGGTCGCGTTGAATGACAGTCTCACCAYCYACTASRGTCTCTATCGCCTGAGAGCCTTCGATGGCCATGCCYAAGTGGCCGGCAACGAGYAATATCGAYCCAAGAATGACYGCCTTAACAGGGCCRATATAGCGGTCCGCGACAACCCCTCCAATAACCGGTGTTATATAGACGAGTGATATGTAAGCAGCATAGATGCTTGASGCAGAYTGRTCTGAAAACAGRAAGTGCTGTGTTAAATAGAAGATGAGWAGGGMGCGCATCCCATAATAACTGAAGCGTTCCCACATTTCGGTAAGGAAGCAAATAGCCAAGCCACGTGGATGGCCGAGAAACTCTTTTGGTGCAACGCCGGTRTTTAGRYTATYTGTCATTTCTACTAGTTTCCTAAACTCTCCGGAATAACTCGAAGYTCTTGTCCGGGRAAGATTAAYTCGTCTAYGSSCAGYCCATTCCACAGCAACAGCTTTTGCAAGTCAATGCCAAAGCGGCGAGCTATTGCGTCCATGTTATCGCGGCGTTGCACTACGTAGAAGGCGGCACTCTCGCTGACCTGAACGCTGGGCTCTTCAATCTTGTCTTCGAGTGCGTAGGACAGGTCTAAAATTTGACCTGGTTGTAGCAATTCGTTGAGGGATATTTGATTCCACGCTGCTATTTCTTGCGAACGTAGCTGATAGCGTCTTGCTATAACCCAGAGGTTATCGCCGTTTCTCACCTTGTATTGGCTTGGTATCTTGGGGAGCTGGGGGACTCTATCTCTTTCTATGCGTGACGCAGAAGCGAGGAGTTCGGGGTCGTTCGTGCGCGGAATCAATAAGGATTCGCCGGCTCTGATACGACTTCCGACTAAGGAGTTAAAACTCTGCAGTATATCAACCCGCGTGTTCAATCTTCGTGCAATCGCGCCTAGGGTATCACCAGGTCTTATTTCATACCGATCCCAAGTTAGAAGTTCACGTTTATCGATGCCAGCTAGCGCACCTTCAAGCAAGGACGCGTTCTCTAGAGGGAGCAGCATTCCCTGAGGTTGGTCTGGATGAGTGGCCCACTGGAGGTAGCCGGGGTTTAGTGCTCGTAGTTGTTCATAGTCGATCCCGGCCAGTCTGGCGGCCTGCGAGAGGTCAATCTGCGTGCCGATTTGAACGCTGCGTACGACCGGTTCGTTGGGAAGTGTTGCTAATTCGATGTTCCAGACTTCGTTGTCAGCGATGATAGCTGATAGGGCAAGTAACTTCGGCACGTGCGTCTGGGTCTCTCCTGGCAAATTGAGCGTCCAGAAGCTGATGTCGGTCTCTTCGCTATTGCGAATGGCTCGACGTAGGTTTCCATCTCCAGTGTTATAGGCGGCGATGGCGAGCAACCAATCCTCGTCGAATTGCTTGTAGAGTTGTTCTATGTAGTTCAGGGCGGCCTCAGTTGAGGCCAAAGGGTCTCTGCGTCCATCGAACCACCAGTCTTGCTGCAAGCCAAAGCTCGATCCAGTGGCGCCAATAAACTGCCATAGGCCTACCGCATGCTCTCTTGAATAGGCGTTGGGGTTATAGGTGCTTTCGACCATAGGCAGTAGCGCGAATTCCATGGGCAGTCCGCGGCGCTCAATTTCTTCAACTATCTCAAATAAGAAAGGTGAGGATCGACTTTGTAGTAAATCGAAATAACGTTGCTGTTGGGAATAGTCTTGAATATATCTTGCGACTTTAGGGTGGGAGTAGTGGGCCTGAAGTTGAAGGCCGTCTCTAATTCTTTCCCATAGATCATCAAAGCCTATGTCAGCTTCAGTAGTCGGCGGGGATGCTTCGTTCGCTATCGCCGGATTTTCAGGCAACGGCTCCCGGTTCTGTGTGGTTTCTCCAATTGCGGTAGTTGTTCTAGATTCTACGACGGGTGGCTCCGATTGCTGTAAGTTTTGGCATGCAGCAAGGAGTAGTGGAAGTAGCGTGACGGCAATGTTTCTAATAAGTGTTCGCAAATCGAGTGCTCGTGAAGTAGGTAAATGTAATAGCCAAATGGAGAGTGCTGCAATGGAGTGTTAGAACGAGTCTTTCCAGGCACGAAGTGCGGTAAATACCTCAACGTCATTACTGGGAAATTGACCCGAATGTGCATGTGTACTTTCTTGTAGTTTAGGCTCGCTACAGCGAATAAAGGGATTGGTGGCTAACTCTAACTCGATGCTAGAAGGTAGCGTGGGCAGGTTGGCTGCTCTCTTCGCCTTCTCTAATTCGGTGCGTTCTATCAGCGCGACATTTTCCGGATCCGCGGCAATAGCGAACTGAAGATTTGCCATTGTGTACTCATGGGTGCAATAGACTTTAGTGCTTGCAGGTAGCGCGGATAATTTACGCAGAGACTCGTGCATCATTTTGGGTGTGCCTTCAAATAATCGGCCGCAACCGGCGGCGAAAAGCGTGTCCCCACAAAAGAGAATTGGATCAATTTGGTTCTTGTCCTCGCAGTGGTAGGCGATATGGTCAAGAGTGTGACCCGGCACCTCAATTACAGAAAAACTTTGGTTGAATAGTGTGACAGTGTCGCCGGCGGATACAAATTCACTGATCCCCTTAATGTCGCTTGAACTAGGCCCGAGCACTCGGCAGGAATACCTGTTCGTCAACTCCTGAATACCGCCAGTATGATCAGCGTGGTGGTGTGTGATCAGTATGTCGGTAAGTTGTAGGCCATTGCTCTCCAAATATTCGATTACCGGCTGCGCATCGCCGGGGTCGACAACGCAGACATGCCGGCTTTCGGTCTCGTGAATGGCCCAAATATAGTTGTCTGTAAAGGCGGGAATAGGGTGGATAGTGCTGATCATAGGGATGCAATTGCGCCGAAAACGACATGATATAAGGAAATCCAGCTATTACAAGCCATAATGCCTCGTTGCGGCTACGTGCCGAAGGGGATATCGCTTAATTTCTCGGCTGATAGTGTTTAAACTACCGATATAGGATTTAACGGATTGAAGTCTGACAGAACGAGAAAATGAACCTACTTTCTAAACACGAGACCCGCCGTCGCCTACTTCTCGGCATGCCTGACGCAGACATGCTCTCAAGTCAGGTAGCACATTGGTTTCAATCTCCTCAGGGTGAGGCTGTGCTTCGGGCCGAGAAAGAAGCGATTCATGGAGCCCTCGAGAAGCTCTTTGGCTACCACATACTGCAGCTCGGATTCAGTGAAGAGCATTCCCTCATTGAACAAAGCCCCGTGGGTCACAAGATAATTTTTTCTCCTAGTTTTAGAGCAGGCTCTACTAGAGCGGTAGCGAGTAATGAGGCGTTACCATTGTGCAGTGACAGTATCGACGTTGTCGTTATTCATCATGCTCTAGACTTTGCGGCCAACAGCCATCGCGTTGTGAGAGAGGCAACTCGGGTGTTGCGTCCAGGTGGTCACATGTTAATTGTAGGCTTCAATCCTTATAGTTACTGGGGGTTTTGGAAACTATTTAAGCGCAAGAAGAATATACCCTGGCGGGGAAAGTTTATCTCGAAGGGGCGCGTCAGCGACTGGCTGAAGTTGCTAGACCTACACATAGATTCTGTTTCATACGGCCTGCAYTTTATGCCAGTTGGGATGTCTAAATTACTAATGCATGCCCAGAGCTTGGAGAAATTAGGGAACAAGCTACATAGCCCTCTTGGYGGTGCTTATTTTATACATTGCATCAAACAGTCCATGCCAGTTACACCGATACTGCCAAAGTGGCAACCGTTACGCACGCGACCCTCGGTGATACCCGCGACGGAAAACGTTCGTGCTAAAATCAAGATCCATTGAGAGCACGGCACTGCTCAATAATTTAAGGCGCTAGAAATTTCTATGTCACAAGTAGTTGAGATGTTCACGGATGGAGCTTGTCGAGGGAACCCTGGGCYAGGCGGGTGGGGAGTGTTATTGCGYTATGATGGTGTGGAGARGACTCTGCACGGYGGTGAGGTCATGAGTACTAACAATAAAATGGAGCTCACTGCAGTGATMAGAGGCCTTCAGGCGCTRAATAAGACCTGCGATGTGGTGATTACTAGCGACTCCAAGTATGTGCTTACCGGCATCACCGAGTGGATCGAAAATTGGAAAAAGCGGAATTGGCGTACGGCAAGTAAGAAGCCTGTACTCAATGTAGAGCTCTGGAAGGAGCTCGATGAACTCGTGGCCGGGCATACTATCGAATGGGTTTGGGTCAAAGGGCATAGCGGTCATGCTGAAAACGAGATCGCGGATCAGTTGGCGAATCAAGGAATAGATGAGCTGCGTTAATTGGCGGTTTAACTCACGCTAGCTAGTTCAGGTTAGTAATTCAAGCACGAAGTTCGATTCACAAAGAGATTATTATGCGCCAGGTAGTACTTGATACCGAAACGACGGGTTTGGATCCTACTCAAGGCCATCGAGTTATCGAGATAGGCTGTGTGGAGATTGACAATCGCAAGCTCACCGGAAAGCATTTTCATTGCTATCTCAATCCTGATCGAGAGATCGACGCAGGTGCTTTGGAAGTGCACGGCCTTAGCTCGCATTTCCTAGCAGATAAACCGCGCTTCCATCAGATCGAATCTGAGTTTCTCGAGTTTATCGATGGCTCGGAATTGGTTATTCACAATGCGCCATTCGACATCGGGTTTCTAGACCATGAATTGCGCGCGACAAATACAGATGCAGTTGAAATCGCGAGTTTCTGTGGTGTCCTCGATAGCCTGTTACTTGCTCGCGAGAAGCATCCAGGGCAGCGTAATAGTCTCGATGCTCTCTGTAAGCGTTACGGCGTAGACAACACACAGAGGCAGCTACACGGAGCCTTGCTGGACGCGGAAATCCTGGCTGATGTCTATCTGGTAATGACAAGTGGGCAATCTAGCTTGCTCCTAGCCGAAGATGAATCGACAGGATCTACGCGCAGGGCTAAGGCAAAAAAGAGCCCTACAGAGCGTGAGAGGATTTCGGTTATCAAGGCCGGTAGTGATGAGCTGGATGCGCACCGGCAGCGTTTAAACGCCATTGCCGATAGCAGTGAACAAGGCTGTCTATGGCTGCAGTTAGAAGGCGAAACACAAACCGAGTAGCGATCGGCACAAATCATCTTGAACAGCACGCGTAGAAATTATAGTATCTTGCGCCAGCTCACAGCAGATTTCTTCGAAAACTGAATAAATACAGACTGTTGCGGTTTTTTGATCTGTTAGCTCGACATCAGTTCCAGCCACCAGTCTATCGAGTGTCCATGTCTCACAAAGAGCATTTTCTCAGCCTCTCACAGTTAAACGAATCCGATAGCTTTATACTATTTTATTCATCGCAAATAGTGGTGCGTAATGAGGAAATTCTGTGGAGCCTTGAGCAAATCAGAGATTACTTGAACGATTCAGCGGATTTGATCTTGCTACAAAGAGATGCAGGCAGGTCGGTAATTGCTGTCAGTTTACAGCAGGATATATCTGCGACTCTTCAAGCAGAGCTGAATTCTCTGCGCAGCCTTTTGTTCTATTCGGATCAGGAAAAGTTCTTGCTCGCGGGCAGGGCGAGCCAGTTAGTAAATTGGTATACGAACCATCGGTTCTGTGGCACCTGTGGCACGCAGACTGTCCATCATGGGAATGAGCGAAGCCTAGTCTGTGATAACTGTTCCCTGCATTTCTTTCCGCGTATTAGCCCCTGTGTGATTATGCTTGTGACTAAAGGCGACAAGATGCTTCTTGCTAGAAGTGCGCGCTTCAAGTCCGACTTTTACAGCTGCTTAGCAGGCTTTATTGAGATTGGGGAGACACCGGAAGAGACCGTGCACAGAGAGGTCAAAGAAGAAGTGGATTTGCAGGTTAAAAATGTCCGCTATATYTCCAGCCAGTCTTGGCCATTTCCGTCGCAGCTTATGCTGGGGTTCCTRGCGGAATATGAGAGTGGTGARATTGTTCCGGAGCCGTCCGAGATCGCCGATGCGAAGTGGTTTGACATCGATTCCTTGCCGAATGTYCCCTCKGARAAAATAAGTGTTGCAGGTAAACTAATTCGAATCTTTATGAATGAAGTCAAAAAAGAACGTGCTCTCTAGGTTTTGAATTTCTTAACCAATAAAGGCAGAATGCACAAACAGCGAGCACTACAGGAGAAATACGCTTGGAATATTTGATTCAGTACGGCATGTTTTTGGCAAAGGCGGTGACCATCGTAGTGGCCATTGTTATTGTGGTAGGCGTGATCGCAGCTAGCGGAAATCGTCAGCGTAAGACTGGCAGGAAGGGCCAGATCAAGGTTACCCACCTTAATGAACATTTCGACGATATGAAGGATATCTTACGCTATTCCGTGCTTGCAAAAGATCAGCTTAAGCAAATTCACAAAGACGAGAAAAAGCAGGCAAAACTCGAGTCTAAGGAGCAGGCGAAGGCAGATAAAGAAGCGGCGAAGAAGTCTGCTGGTCTCTCCGAAGACGCGAGTAACGAAGAGCAAAGAAAGAAGCGTGTTTATGTGATCAACTTCACTGGAAATATTTCTGCAGACGAAGTGGCCTCATTGCGTGAAGAGATTACTGCCATATTGACGCTGGCTGAGCCTCTCGATGAGGTTTTGTTGCGCCTAGAAAGCCCAGGGGGCATGGTGCATGCGTACGGACTTGCGTCCTCACAACTGCTGCGTATAAAGAGTAAGAAAATACCTCTTACTATCTGCGTAGACAAAGTCGCAGCCAGCGGCGGTTATATGATGGCTTGTTTGGCCGATCGGTTGGTCTCAGCACCCTTTGCAATAATTGGTTCAATTGGCGTGTTGGTTCAGCTACCAAATTTTCATCGAGTGCTAAAGAAGAACGAGATCGACTATGAAATCATCAGTGCCGGTGAATTTAAGAGAACGCTAACTCAGTTTGGAGAAATCACCCAGAAAGGCCGAGACAAGGTGCAGGAAGAGGTTGAAACAATGCACGACATCTTTAAGGCTTGGATTAAAGAACACCGACCAAGTGTAGAGATCGACAAGATCGCTACCGGTGAAACCTGGGTTGGAACTCAGGCCAAGGAGCGTTACATGGTCGATGAGATCAAGACCAGTGACGACTGCATCGTAAGTGCCTGCGAGGAAGCCGATGTCTACGAAGTTGAGTATGAGCTTCCCAAATCCTTGCAGGATAAGATTGGCGGAGCCTTGCACGGTACAGTTGAGAAACTGTTTTCGAGTTGGATCGGCAAATCGACTACTACTACGTTTCAGTAACATCAGGTTAAGATAAGCAGGCGCGGCGTAGAGCTTTGTCTAATGAACTACCAACTAGGGCGGATAGATAATTGCAACAATTCAAAGCATTACAGGTTTCTGAGGACAGGGAAGGAAAATACAGCGCGATCGTGATAGAGCGCAACGTTGATGAATTGCCAGAAGGCGATACCCTTATTCAGGTCAATTATTCCTCACTAAACTTTAAAGACGCTATGTCTTTTAGTGGCAATAAAGCTGTTACACGACAATATCCCCACACGCCGGGTATCGATGCGGCTGGAACAATCATTAGCAGCACAGATGCAGGCCTGAATGCTGGCGACGAGGTTCTCGTTACCGGCTACGATCTTGGTATGAATACCAGTGGCGGATTTGGACAGATTATTCGCGTGCCTGCTGAATGGGTCGTTAAGCTACCGTCAGGGTTGAGCCAGAAAGAAAGCATGATTCTAGGCACAGCAGGCTTTACTGCGGCGCTGTGCGTTGAGAAACTTCTAAATAATGGTGTCGAGCCAAGTCAGGGCAAGGTAGTAGTTACTGGCGCAAGCGGTGGTGTTGGCATGATTGCCGTTGCCTTGTTAAGTAAGCTTGGCTTCGATGTGGCAGCGAGTACGGGCAAGCAAGCAGCTCATGACACGCTTAGTAAATTAGGTGCATCCGAGATTGTTGATAGAAATGCGCTGGGTGAGGAAAACAAGCGTCCTATGCTAAAAGAAGACTGGGCCGCAGCTGTTGATGTAGTAGGCGGAGACACACTAAGTAATGTTATCAAATCACTGCGCTACGGTGGCAGTGTAGCTGCCTGTGGCTTGGTGCAGTCTGCTAATTTTTCTGCCACGGTTCTTCCCTTTATCTTGCGRGGTGTAAATCTGTTRGGGGTCGACTCCGTACTTTTACCTATCGAAACCAAAAGRGCGTTGTGGGATAAGCTTGGTTCAGAATGGAAGTTAGATCAGCTTGASGATATTTGYACCGAYATTGGTTTCGGCGARCTTGATGCAAGCCTAGCACAGCTGTTAAGTGGCGGYGCGAACGGACGCTTCGTGCTCAATCTGAATAGTTAATGACTGCAAATTGATTGAGTGTCTAGTCTCTGCGTAATTTAGGATTGATTGCAATAGGTGTTGGGCAGAACAGCACAACGATATAGGAAGAAACTAGGAATGTCAGGATCGCTGCACCTTGTATAGTAAGGGAGGCGATCTCGCCTATCATTCCAGACTGCGTTGCTACAAAAGCTATCAGTAAGGAAAATTCACTAATCTGCCCTAATCTCAGGCCTGCATCCCAAGCAAGTCTGTCTTTCTCGCTGAACCTCTTCAGCAAGTATCGAAATACAATAGGCTTTATTGTCAGTACCGCTATTGCCAACACGAGGCAGGCGACAAAAATGTCGGGTAGCAGTAAGAGATTAAACTGCGCGCCTAATGTGAAGAAGAACAGTATCAAGAAAAAATCGCGAAGAGGCTTGAGTCTGTCAGCGATGTAGAGTGAGATTGGGCTCGTCGCCAAGGCCACGCCGGCTACAAACGCACCTATCTCGGCGGAAAGCCCCAGTGCGACTCCAAGCTCCGACAAGCCAAGACACCAGCCAATGGCGAGTAGAAAAATATATTCTTTAAAATGATCGAATCGAGCGATCAGTCGTATCAGGACATACTGTGTAGTGAAATAGGCAAACACCAGTAACAGTGGAAAGGCGATTAAGACTTTTAGTGCGGCAGATTGCTGAAGATTCCCTGCGTCTAGAAAGGTGATTAGGAAAATGGCAATGAAGTCTTGGAGCAGCAAGATGCCGACCATTAATTCCCCCATGTGCTTCTGATGCAGAACGGTTGTGGGCAGTAGTTTGATGCCAATAATAGTGCTCGAAAAGATCAGGCTAAATCCGATTACGAGACTCTCAAGCTGACTAAAACCAAATAGCAGGCCTGTGGAATAACCAAGAAGAACGAAAATAATGGAACTCGCAAGCGTGACCAGGAAGGTCTTGCGTAAGGTCGATAAAAGCTTCTTTGGCTGCATATCTAGGCCGAGTAAAAACAGCAAGAAGATAATGCCGAATTCAGCGATGTCGGTTAGTAGGCTAGCATCGGAAATGTAGCCAAGGCCATAAGGTCCTAGCAGGGCACCGGCACAAATATAAGCCACAAGCAATGGCTGGCGGAAAAACAGGGCAATTGTTGAGAGTACCGCCGCACCGGTAAAGATGAGGAAAAAAGAGAAGAGTAGGGAATCAGATTCCATAGCGCAGCTGCCTTGCTATTGGTACTCGACTATAGCGAGTTAGCGTCGCCTGAACAAGGGTGTGGGTTCTACGATAGTAGACTGATAGCCAGTCTTAAAATCTTTAAACGCCTCTAGGCAGAGTTCAGCTTCTTGATCGTGGCGAATTTCGAAACTGTCAAAGCCGCATTGAGCCATATAATAAAGCTGGTCGCGCAGGACGTCGCCTATAGCTCGGATCTCTCCCTTGTAGGCATACTTTTGTCTTARCTCCCGTGCGTTCGTGTAGGAACGTCCATCTGAAAACACTGGGAAATTGAGTGCTATCAGCGGCAGGGAATGAAGTGCATCGGCTATCTTTGCAGGGYTTTCATCAGAATCWATCCACACRGCAATGGAGCCGTCGTAGTCATTCAGYTCTTCRGAATAAAGCATCCAAAACTGCARRGGYACGATRAAATTCTTGCCTGGAACGGCTTGTAATATCTCYGGTCCAGTTGATGCTTTCATYACCGTCCAAGGATTGTCGAGTACAGCGTCTTTACTAATCAGCTTTGGCATAGACTTTCTCCTTAAATGGATCTAATCCGATTCGGTTGAAGGTGTCGATAAATTTTTCATCGCCACTGCGTTTGTCCTTATACACGCCAACGATAGTCTCGACTACTCCAGGGATTTCTTCCTGCGCAAAAGAGGGGCCTATAATCTTGCCGAGGCTAGCATTGTTCTTCGATGAGCCTCCTAGTGAGACTTGGTAGTATTCTTCGCCTTTCTTGTCGACACCGAGAATGCCGATGTTGCCTACGTGGTGATGTCCACAGGCATTCATGCATCCAGATATATTGAGGTTTATCTCGCCGATATTCGTGAGTTCCTCATGGTCATTAAATTTTCGTTGAATTGATTCTGCAATGGGGATGGATTTCGCGTTGGCTAAGGCGCAGAAATCTCCACCAGGGCAGCAAATAACGTCGGTTAGTAGGCCGAGGTTGTGGCTCGCCATAGCGTCAGATTCTAATGCCTTGTACAGTTCAAAGAGTTGATCCTGACGGACGTCTGCCATAACGATATTCTGTTTGTGACTTATGCGTATTTCGCCAAAGCTGTATTGGTCTGCTAAGTCGGCAAGCTGTTCTAGTTGACGGTCTGTGACATCGCCTGGTGCGACACCGGTCTCTTTAAAACAAACTGTCACGATAGAGTAGCCGGTGACTTTATGTGGCTTTACATTTTGAGAGTGCCAGGCAGCGAACAGTAAATTGCTCTGTAATTTATCAATAAGCTTCGCAGGGCTGTTGCCAAGTTTTTGATAGTCTGGCGCATCGAAAAATTTCTGGCAGCGTTCAATTTCTTCATCGGTGAGCGTAAGTGAAGAGTCTTTAACGAGCGCCCATTCCTCCAGTACTTTTTTCTTGAATTCTTCGACACCGGTTGCCTTTACAAGTATTTTAATTCTAGCTTTGTACTTGTTGTCGCGACGTCCCTCGCGATTATAAACACGAAGAATCGCTTCGAGCACTGTTAGAAGGTGCTTCTTCTCGACAAAATCGAATATCTCCTTGCCTATAACTGGCGTGCGGCCGAGGCCACCGCCCACGAGGATGCGAAAGCCAATTTCTTCATTAGCCCCCTTAACAATGTAGATGCCGATGTCGTGGACTTGTGTAGCCGCCTGATCGTCGGCAGTGCCGCAGACAGCAATCTTAAACTTCCGAGGTAGATAGGCGAACTCGGGATGGAAGCTCGACCACTGACGGATGATCTCGCAATATGCTCTGCTGTCTTCCAGCTCATCTACAGCGGCGCCTGCAAATTGATCTGTTGTCGTGTTGCGAATGCAATTGCCGCTGGTTTGTATGGCGTGCATCTCTACATCCGCGAGATCGGCGAGCAGATCTGGGACATCGACCAAAGCTGGCCAATTAAATTGGATATTCTGGCGCGTGGTGAAATGTGCATAGCCTTTGTCGTAATGATTGGCTATGTAGGCAAGCTTGCGCAGTTGCTGGGATGACAACATGCCATAGGGCACAGCGATGCGAAGCATGGGTGCTAGGCGTTGAATATAGAGTCCGTTCTGGAGTCGCAGCGGAAGGAACTCTGACTCACTTAGCTTGCCATCTAAGTAGCGATTGGTCTGGTCCCTAAACTGGGCGACCCGGTCGGCTAACATTTGATGGTCGTATCCGTCGTATCTGTACATGATGCTTAAGGCTCTCTATGAATTACTTGCTGTTTATCGCTAGGTATTACATCTAACCGTTAATGCTACGTAGATCTCATTCCAAGTTCGGAGTGAGCAATTTTGTCATTTCTGCYGTCGGTTTGCCATTTCTAATGGCTAGATCATCTACTTGTTCCTGAGTAATCTTGCCTACAGAAAAATACTTAGACTCTGGATGTCCAAAGTAGAAGCCACTGACGCTAGCCGCGGGATTCATGGCAAAACTCTCAGTCAGTTCGATCTGTGTYTCTTCGGCTGCATTGAGAAGYGCRAAGAGAGTCTCTTTCTCTGAGTGATCGGGACAAGCGGGGTAACCGGGTGCAGGACGAATTCCGCGATATTTTTCGCYGATTAGCTCCGTTRCCGATAATTTTTCAGTAGGCTCGTATGCCCAGAATTCTCTGCGTACGCGYTCATGCATGTGTTCGGCAAAYGCCTCAGCGAGGCGGTCTGCGATCGCCTTCACCATGATCGCCGTATAGTCGTCGTTTTGCGCCACATACGTCGCAGCAAGCTCATTTGCACCAATTCCCGTGGTAACAGCGAATCCCCCAATATAGTCCGATTCAATACCTTCTGATGCTGGAGCAATGAAATCCGCTAAACAAAGATTGGCGAGTTCGGCGTCTTTGGGTATCTGCTGTCGTAAAAAGTGCAAYTTACKGAGCGCAGTGCCGGACTCATCTGCCGCGTAGAGCTGCACATCGTTGTYCCCAGTCTTGTTAGCTGGCCAGAATCCAATGACAGCTTTTGCTGTTAGTAGCTTCTCGTCGATTATTTTCTTTAAGAGTGTTTGGGCATCAGCGAACASGTCGGTAGCGGCAGCGCCAACTTTCTCATCCTTCAGAATGGCTGGATATTTACCTGCGAGGCTCCAAGTAATAAAGAATGGTGTCCAATCTATATAGTCGACGAGGTCCTCGAGTGAGTAGTCAGTGAATACCTTCGTTCCCAGAAAGGCAGGTTTGGCGGTTTTGAAGTTGGCCCAGTCAGGAGTATACGGATTGGCATTTGCTTCTTTATAGGGGAGTAATTTTATTTTCTTTGATCTTTTCGCGACTCGCTCTCGAATTATTTCATATTCGCTGCGGATTTTTTCCGCATACTCGGGTTTGTTGTCAGCATTGAGTAGGGTGCTAACAACGGACACACTTCTAGAGGCATCCGGTACATAGACTGTGCTGTCGTTACGATAATGTTGTTCAATTTTAACCGCGGTATGTGCCTTGGATGTAGTGGCGCCACCGATCAATAGGGGGATATTGAAATTAAGCCGTTGCATCTCTTCGGCCACATGGACCATCTCGTCCAGCGATGGGGTGATCAGGCCGCTCAGGCCAATCACATCGACGTTCTCATCGATTGCTATTTGCAGGATTTTTTCACAGGGGACCATAACTCCAAGGTCGATCACATCGTAATTATTGCAGCCGAGCACAACCCCGACAATATTTTTGCCGATGTCGTGTACATCTCCCTTAACAGTGGCCATCAATATCTTGCCCTTACTCTGCACTACACCGCCTTTCTCATCCTCGATATAGGGGAGTAGGTGGGCGACGGCCTGCTTCATTACTCGCGCACTCTTAACGACTTGCGGTAGAAACATTTTGCCATCGCCAAAAAGATCACCCACTTCGTCCATGCCTTTCATAAGAGGGCCTTCTATAACCTCTATAGGCCTGTCAGCTTTCTGCCTGGCTTCTTCGGTGTCTTCGATAATGAACTTAGTAATGCCTTTTACGAGAGCATAGGCCAATCGCTTTTCTACATCGGCATCGCGCCATGCAATATCTGCTGCAGATTTCTTTTGGGATCCGCCGGAGTAGTTTACTGCCACATCCATCAGATTTTCTGTGCCGTTGTTGTGCTTATTGAGTATGACGTCTTCTACTGCTTTCTTTAGATCGGCCGGGATGTCGTCGTATACTGTTAGTTGCCCAGCGTTGACGATGCCCATTGTTAGGCCGGCCTTTATCGCGTGATAGAGAAAAACAGAGTGGATAGCTTCGCGTACGGTATTGTTGCCTCTAAATGAGAACGAGACATTACTCACTCCGCCGGAGATCAATGCCCCTGGTAGGTTTTTCTTGATATAGCGACAGGATTCTATGAAGTCCACAGCATAGTTATTATGCTCTTCTATGCCGGTCGCCACAGCGAAGATGTTAGGGTCGAAGATAATGTCTTCAGGGGGAAAGCCGATTGTCTGTGTTAGTAGGTCGTAGCTGCGTTTGCAGATCGCGTTCTTCTTCTCTAACGAGTCTGCTTGACCCTTTTCGTCGAACGCCATAACAATAACGGCTGCGCCGTATTTCAGGCAGAGCTTAGCCTTCGCGAGAAATTCTTCCTCGCCTTCTTTTAGGCTGATCGAATTTACGATGGACTTACCCTGCACACATTTGAGCCCAGTCTCGATGATCTCCCACTTGGATGAGTCAATCATGATTGGTACGCGACAGATGTCTGGCTCAGAGGCAACGAGCTTTAGGAATTTCTTCATCGCCATCTCAGAATCGAGCATGCCCTCGTCCATGTTGATATCGATTATCTGTGCACCAGACTCGACCTGCTGCAGGGCAACCTCAAGTGCTTCGTCATAGTTCTCATCGATAATCAATCGAGAGAATTTTGCCGAGCCGGTTATGTTGGTCCGTTCGCCCACGTTAACGAACAAGGATGCAGCATCGATGTTAAAGGCTTCTAACCCGGCTAGGCGGCATGCAGGCTTATGCTGAGGAATCGTACGAGGGGTGACTCCCTCAATTGCTTTGCAGATTGCCTTTATGTGTTCAGGTGTGGTGCCGCAGCAGCCGCCTACAACATTCACGAAACCTCTCTCAGCAAAGTCGGCAATAATTGCAGCCATCTCGCTAGGGGACTGGTCGTATTCGCCAAATTCATTGGGTAAGCCAGCGTTTGGGTGAGTTGCGACGTAGCAATTGACGATCCCTGCGGTCTCCTCAATGTGAGGGCGCAGTTGCTCAGCTCCCAATGCACAATTGAAGCCAATGGATAGAGGCTGTGCATGAGCAACCGAATTACAGAATGCGGCAACGGTCTGACCTGAAAGGGTGCGGCCGCTGCCGTCGGTAATCGTGCCCGATATCATTATAGGAAGAGTCCGGCCCAGGGCCTCGAAGCATTCACTTACAGCAAAGATTGCAGCCTTCGCATTTAGCGTATCGAATGCCGTCTCGATCATAATGATATCGACGCCACCTTCAATGAGTGCATTGGTGGAGTTGCTGTAGTCTGTGACTAATTCATCGAAGCTGATGTTCCTGAAGCCGGGGTCGCTGACCTTGGGTGAGAGCGAGGCAGTCTTGCTGGTTGGTCCTAGTACGCCGGCAACGAACCTAGGCCGATCTGGTGTCGTGGCGGTTATTTCATCCGCTGCCGCTCGGGCGAGCTTGGCGGCTTCGAGGTTGAGTTCATAGGCCAGATCTTCTAGGTGATAGTCGGCTTGAGAGCTGCGTGTTGAGTTGAATGTATTCGTTTCAATTATATCCGCGCCAGCGAGCAGGTAGGCGAGGTGAATCTGCTTGATAATCTCGGGCTGGGTTAACGAGAGCAAGTCATTGTTGCCTGCCAGTTCGTGGGGAAAGTCTGCAAAGCGGTCGCTGCGAAAGTCTGCATCTGACAGTTTGTGTGACTGAATCATTGTCCCCATAGCGCCATCGAGCACCAAAATGCGCTGTTGTAGTAGGCTGCGTAGAAGTGTTTCTGACTCGCTGATTTTCATGTTGCTGTACTCAATTTACTGTTTATTGACTGATACAAGACTGCTGCTCGAAAAAGCCGCTAAGTCTAGCAAAAGTGGAGGCTTAGGGCATCGTGAAAATAACCTAGTAATTCACTCGGATATTCTAATTTCTGATCGATTGGAGTATAATTCAGGCTGTACTGAACATTAGCGCGAGACAGACATATGGTTACCATCACCGAATCTGCACAAGAATACCTTACTGAGTTGCTCAAGAAGCAAGATTGTGAGGGTATATCCGTGCGAATTTTTATTCTGGATGCAGGCACACCGAAAGCTGAAACCTGCATCTCATTTTGTCGGCCAGGAGAAGAAAAAGAAGACGACGAAGTGAAGCAATATAAAAACTTCCAGACCTTCATCGAGCTGATTAGTATCCCTTTCCTGAAAGAAGCAGTAGTGGACTTCGCCAAGGACTCCATGGGTGGCCAACTTACAATTAAGGCGCCAAACTCTCGTTTACCTATGCTCTCGGACGATAGCCCGATCGAAGATCGAGTGAATTATATTCTGTACAACGAGGTCAATCCTGGGTTGGCCGCTCATGGTGGCAATGTGTCTCTCGAAGAAATATTTGAAGAGAATGTCGCTATTCTTCGCTTCGGTGGAGGCTGTCAGGGTTGTGGCATGGTTGATGTGACACTCAAGGACGGCGTAGAGAAGACCTTGCTAGAGCAGATTCCTCAATTGAAGGAAGTGCGTGACGTCACAGACCACACTATCAAAGAGAACGCTTATTACTAGTTGTCCTGGGTAGCTTGCAGGCTAGTTCGGGTAGTGAGTGCGCAGCGCTGAGTAAAGTTTGTCTTTGTACTCGGTGTCGCTTGGGTCTAGAGTCGCCATCACCTCTACCAAATATTCATTGTCCTCGCGGCCGTTCCACATCTTCTGATAGCTGCCATCTTGGTAACCATGATCCTGACGGAAGAAATTAAGCACGTTCTTGCCGACGTATTGGCAGTACAGATCGGTCCAGCTCATTTCGCAATTTCTCATTATCGCGGAGAACACTGATAGCTCGATTTTTCGCGCAGCAGAGAGGGCTATAAGTAGTTCAAGCTGAGCCAGCAGGTCCATCGAGCTTATCTTGTACTGCTTGCCATCGAAATCGACCTGTTGCGAGGCTTCAATACTCCGGAGCAGTGCAGTCAGCCTATGCAAGGCCGCTGACTCGCTTCCTTCCTCGTTCAGCAGGATCTCCGAGAGGAGAAAATGCCAAATATCGATCAGCTCCATCTGCAGCTGAGGAAGGTCTTTCTCCTGCTTTTTCCACCATTTCCAGCCATGATGTTCGATGGCTTCCGCGGCCTCAATAACTACGGCGCGCATATAAGGGTAGCGTGCGGCTACCCAATTTGGGTCTACCTTCGCATTCATAGCTGCTTGAAGTGACAGCATGGTTCTAGTTTGTAGGTCTGACAACATGGGAGCGGGTTCTAGAGTTAAAGGGGCGGGTGTTTTGGGTTTGTTCTTATCTTAAGGGTTGGTGCTTGTCAGCCTCTCTGCCTTTAAGCGCCTTCTAAGTGTCTTTGTTTTCGTGGCTAATTCTGGCTGACTGATTGGAGTTTTGATTGTTTTGCCAACGTGCTAAGCATTTCCTTACGACTGCTTAGCATATCGCTATAGGATTTTCTGGCGGCTAGCACCTCTGAACTCTCCTCCTCTGAAGAATCAAGCTCGGTGAGCCAAGATTCTAATACCTGAATCTCACTATTGAGCTGAGCGGTGCCTTCTTCGATCAATTTTTGATCAATGCTTACATCGGCATCATCATTTTTCTTCTGACGCTTATCAATCATGGTTGGTTTCCTAGTATCCCCAACGGCCTCTGTTGAGAGGCACTTTCTTATCGGCACCCTGATTGCATCGGCCGATTCAATTAGGTCTGTACGTCAACGCTGTTTTTAGCAGTCTTTTAGAGAGAACAGAACTTTATGCGAGGATGGCATAGTCCAATTTTAGGGTCAAGATACCTAGAGTTGATGCAAGTAGGTGCTTGCCGTTTGTTTCCTGCCTGTATTCAATAGAAGGATTGGCAAAACGCATTAGTATTTGCCAAATAGCGCCGTTAGTTGCGAGTAAACTGAGAAAGCGGCTCATTTCATGCAAAGTATGCATAAATAATCCGAATATTGAGGCTTTGCCCTTGACTGAACAGGCCAAGCTTCTTAGAATCCCCCGCTGCTTGAGATAGCAGCTAAGTAAAGTCTAAGTCCCCTTCGTCTAGAGGCCTAGGACACCGGGTTTTCATCCCGGCAACACGAGTTCGAAACTCGTAGGGGACGCCATATAAAGGAGCCCGGCTAACGCCGGGCTTTTCTATTTCTAGAGTACTTGTTTGTACGCCGACCATTCCTGTTTGTGCCGCGTCACTCGGTTGCCAATCGTATTAACAATCGACATACTCCTGCTGCATCAGCGCATGCTGCAAACACGATACGTGAAGACTACTTCTAATGACTATAGCAATCTCCATCCAAAACCTGGTTAAAACCTACGCAAACGGCTTCGAGGCGCTCAAGGGCATTTCCCTAGAAGTTCAGGAGGGTGACTTTTTTGCATTGCTAGGACCCAATGGTGCAGGCAAATCAACCACCATTGGGGTGATCTCAACGCTGGTCAATAAGACATCGGGCTCGGTAGAGGTTTTTGGCAAAAATGTTGATACGCATGTCTACGAGACAAAACTAGACTTCGGCGTGGTACCGCAGGAAGTGAATTTTAGCCAGTTCGAGAAAGTTCGCGACATTGTCATGACGCAGGCCGGCTACTACGGCCTACCGCGAAAGCTCGCCGCCGAGCGCTGCGAAAAGTATCTACGTAAGTTAGGTTTGTGGGAGAAGCGCGATGAACGTTCTAGGTCTCTCTCCGGTGGTATGAAGAGACGCTTGATGATCGCTAGAGCCCTCGTTCATGAACCAAGATTACTCATACTCGATGAGCCTACTGCAGGTGTTGATATAGAGCTGCGCCGCTCGATGTGGGAATTTCTGACTGAGATAAACAATAAAGGCACAACAATTATATTAACGACGCATTACCTAGAAGAGGCTGAGCAACTTTGTCGCAATATTGCCATTATCGATGAAGGTAAAATAGTTGAGAACACCAGCATGCGTAAGCTGTTGAGTGAGCTCGATTCTCAAGTCTATATTCTGGAAACAAGGTCGCAAATACCGGCAGGCTTTGACTTGAAATTAGTAAATACGAACCTCGAAATTGTCGATGAAAATTGCATCGAGGTAACGGTCTCTGGTGGCTTGAGTATCAACGAGGTGTTCGCGGTGTTTAGTGAGGCCGGCATTAAAATTGATAGTATGAGAAACAAAACGAACAGACTGGAGCAGCTGTTCTTGTCCAAACTCGAAGGTAACGACTAGGTAAATGTACTGTGTTTTCGAATCATAAATACATAGCTTTTGAAACAATTGTCATAAGAGAGATTCGTCGATTCGGCCGAATCTGGTTGCAGACCCTCGTGCCACCCGCGATTACGATCGGGCTCTATTTTGTAATCTTTGGAAATTTGGTAGGCAGTCGCATCGGTGAGATGGGCGGTTACAGGTACATGGAATTTATCGTGCCTGGATTGATCATGATGTCGGTCATACAAAACTCATACTCGAATGTTGTCTCATCGTTTTTTAGCCACAAGTTTCAACATAGCATAGAAGAATTGCTGGTATCTCCAGTTCCAAACTACGTAATCCTTTCGGGTTTTATTGTAGGGGGGATGGCGCGAGGAATGGCTGTTGGATTAATTGTAACTGTGATGTCTTTGTTCTTTGCAAATCTCGAAATTCAGAATCTGTTGATCACCGTTACCGTTGTACTCCTGACATCTATTGTGTTCGCACTCGCCGGATTTATTAACGCGCTATTTGCGAATAGCTTTGATGATATTTCCATTATTCCTACGTTTGTCTTAACGCCGCTTATCTATCTGGGCGGGGTGTTCTATTCGGTGGAATTGCTGCCTCCTTTTTGGAAGTTTGTCTCGGCTCTTAATCCGATATTCTATATGGTCAACACTTTTAGGTACGGCATATTGGGAACTTCGGATGTTGATGTTACATGGGCCTTCTTTATCCTGTGCGTCTTCATAGTGATATTGTTTACTTGCTGTATCTGGTTACTTCGCAGGGGAACTGGTCTAAGAAGCTAGTAGCTGTGAAATACTATGACGGACAACCCCCTAGGCAGCCAGACGGAACACCCCAAAAAATACCAGCCGGATGTGCTGTACCCAATACCACGCTGGGCGAGTCGCTCGTTGTTGGATATCGACAAAAAAATCCGCATGTTTGGCCTCGATCACTGGCAGGCCTATGAGCTTTCTTGGTTAAATAATGCAGGCAAGCCGCAGGTTGCGATAGGGGAATTCTATTTCAACTCGGACGCGGAAAACATCGTGGAATCCAAGTCGTTAAAACTTTATCTCAATTCTTTAAATCAAGAACGCTATAAAAATAGCGAGGCAGTGAGGTCTCTTATCGAGCAAGATCTGTCATCGGTAAGTGGCTCGGAAGTAAAAGTAGTGATACATCCGCTAGACGAAATTGAGGAAGAGATATTCAGCGTAAGAGCAGGGAGATGTATAGATCACATCGACGTTGAACTTGTCGCGCGGCAGCCAGATGCGCAGGTGCTCACTATTGCCGATGTAGATGTTGACGACGAAATTCTTTATTCAGACCTGTTTAGGTCAAACTGCCCAATTACAGGCCAGCCAGATTGGGCGAGCATTGAGATACGTTACACCGGCAAGAAAATTAGTGAATCGAGCTTGTTAAAGTATTTGATTTCTTTTCGTGAGCATCAGGGTTATCACGAGGAGTGTGCTGAACGTATTTACCGCGATATCATGCTTAGATGTCAGCCTAGCGAACTCAGAATAGGGATGAATTTCCTGCGCCGCGGGGGACTAGATATCAATGTTTACCGAAGCACCGAGCCAGTAACATCCGACTCTGTGAACGCTAGGCTCATTAGACAATAGAGGGCGAGCTTGAATTCAAACAAGCGGTGAGCTAAGGTGATGCCGCTTTTACAGCAGGCTATGATTGAGAAGAACAACGGTGAGGTGTCCGAGTGGCCGACTAAATTGTCTGGAACAATTTAGTGCGGCGTTAGCCGACCCGAAGGGTGGAGGGCAGGAAGCCCGGAATAACGAGCACGCCTGGAAAGTGTGTAAGTCGTAAGGCTTCGAGGGTTCGACAAGCGCGTAGCGCGCTGGATAGCCAAAGGCTACCCGTAGGGTGAAGTATTTAGCTCAGCTAAATCCATAATGAATCCCTCCCTCCGGTTTGCACAGAAAGTTTGAAATACGCGCGTAAAGTGCGAACAAGATTATGGTGAGGTGTCCGAGTGGCCGAAGGAGCACGCCTGGAAAGTGTGTAAGTCGTAAGGCTTCGAGGGTTCGAATCCCTCCCTCACCGCCACAAACAAAAAACCCGACTACAAGTCGGGTTTTTTGTTTGTTGTGCTGAGGTTGGGTGAGAGCCCTCTGGTTCGACAGGAGCGCAGCTCCGCAGACGGCAAAGCCGCCCCGTAGGGGGCATGGATTTGGCTTAGCCAAATTTAGGATCAATCCCTCCCTCACCGCCATAAACAAAAAGCCCGGCTAGTAAGTCGATTTTTTGTTTGTCGCGCTGAGGCCGGGGTGAGAGCCCTCTGGTTCGACAGGAGCGTAGCTCCGCAGACGGCAAAGCCGTCCCGTTTCCCACACAGTACCCATCCAACACCCCCTAAGGTAGTATCACCAAGGCGCATAGTTCAACTACCTCGGGGGCAGTATGCTCATAAGAACACCACAGAAAATTTTGATCTCTTTATTTTTCGCTTTAGCAACATTGGCGACTCAAGCAGCCGATTGGCCTAGCTACGGCGGTGATAACGGCTCTCAAAAGTATTCCCCTCTGGATCAGATTGACGCCAGCAATGTCGGCACACTAACGACCGCATGGAGCTGGAATAGCGTAGATAACGCAACAGTTGCAAACAATATTCGCGAGGAGAACTTCCGTGCGATGCCTGCCGGATTTAAAGCAACCCCGATAGTGATAAGCGGCGTCATGTATATCCCGACATCTTTTGGGCGAGTGGTTGCTTTGGATGCGCGAAGTGGTGAAGAGAAATGGGTGTTTGACACAAAAGCATGGCAGTCAGGTCGCCCTGCGAACCTAGGCTACAACTCTCGAGGTGTTGCGTATTGGGAGAAGGGTGACAAGAAGCGGATTTTCTACGCCACCAATGATTCTAATCTCTGGTCGCTCGATGCCGTAACAGGTATGCCTGATAGCGATTTTGGTGATGCTGGAAAGGTTGACCTAACTGAAGGCTTGGGCCGTGAAATAGATAGAAGGCAATACGGCGTCGTTTCTCCGCCGCTGGTCACGAACAACACAGTGATAGTGAATTCAATCATCAACGATGCCCCAAATACCAAGGAAATGCCGCCAGGGCACGTGCGCGGCTTTAACCCAGAGTCGGGGGAGATCGAATGGATCTTTCATACCATTCCTAGCCCTGGAGAATTCGGTAACGAAACTTGGGAAGATGATTCTTGGGAATACACGGGCAACACAAATTCCTGGACGATAATGAGCGCCGATGATGAGCTGGATA